>DASQCG010000417.1:0-4440 GCA_035634825.1 Thermomicrobiales bacterium
GGGAACGACCCCGGGCTCGATCCGGCGACCGCCGCCGAAGCTGGGCGAGCACTCGGAAACGATTCTGAACGAACTTGGGGTGGGTCCGGCGAAGATCACGGAACTCCGCGCACTGGGTGCGATCTGATGGCCGCGTACACGCTTCATCCCTATCGCGGCCACGCACAGGACGCGGCCCGTGTCACGGCCTTCCTGTCGGAGATCAATCGCCATCCGCGCTTCGTGGCCGACTACTACGCCGGCGATTTCGTCTGGCGAAGCTTTCGCGCGCCCGAGGCGTCGTCGCGTGAGTCGATCGCGCTCTGGGAAGATGCGAGCGGGCAGATTGCAGGGATCGGTTTTTTCGACGCTCCGGCCGAGTTGTCATACACGATTCACCCCGGGTTAGCCGGCACGCCAGATGAGGTCGAGGGCGTGATGGGCCTGATCGCGTGGGCCGAAGCGTTATCCGAAAACGGTCGGAAGGACGGTAGCAAGCCGCTCGGAGTGACGGTCCGCACGGACCAGGACGCCATTCAGCGCGGGCTGTCCGAGCGGGGATATCGACCCGCCGGCGATCCAACCTACGCCGGGAACTTCCGGCCACTTGACGACCCGATTGCAGCACCGGACTTGCCGGCCAGCTTCGAGATCGTCGCGATGACCGATGAGGCCGATCTGCTTGACCGGGTCGAGATCCATCGCGAGGTCTGGGCGCCATCGAAGTTCACGCGGGAGACGTACTCGATGCTCCGCTCCGCGCCGATGTACCGGCAGGATCTCGATCTGGCCATGCGCGCCCCCGATGGCCGGTACGCGAGCTACCTGATCGGTTGGTGGGATCCGGCCGCGAAGTCGGGATTGCTTGAGCCAGTCGGGGCGCGCTCGTCATACCGGCGGTTGGGGCTGACGAAGGCACTCATCCAGGAGACCCTGCGGCGCTTCCAGGAGCTCGGCGCAGACCGGGCATTCGTCAACTCGTTGGCCAACGATATTCCGTCAAATGCTCTCTATCGCTCGGCTGGTTTCACCCGGATCACCGAATGGCAGGAATGGACCCGCACATAACGGCATTCTGCAACGGGGACCAGGTCAAATCGCCATGTGACGCCACACGAATCGAGTGAAACGCCGCGCCTACATTGACGCCAGGATGGCAGGGATGTTGGAGAGGGTGCGGGTTTCGAGTTCCGGGGCGGGAGTGTTGAGGGGCCACGGGATTCCGGCCCGGTTCATCCAGATCCGGCGGATTTCGGCGGCGCGGGCGCCTTCCATGTCGAACTCGGGCGAGTCGCCGATGTAGATCGCGTTCGCGGAATCGACATTCCCGCGACGGAGCGCCTCGTGGAATATCACGGGATCCGGCTTCTCGACGCCGACCTCGCCGGAGATGACCGCGAAATCGACCTCCGACCAGAGCCCAAGCAGATCGATCTTGTCGCGCTGGACGTCGGCCGGGCCGTTGGTGATCAAGCCGACCCCGCGCACGCCCGGCAGTGCGCGCACCTGGGCCAGCACCGACTGGGCATCGGAAAAGAGCGCGAGGCCCCGGAAGCGGTTGCCGAGGTACCAGCGCTGGGCCTGCTGGGCAAGCTCCGCATCCGACATCCCATGACGGGCGAGCAGCGCCGGGAAGTGGTGACTGCCGTGCGGGTGGATCTCGAGCGATTCGGCGATGACGGCATCGAGATCCACGTCTCGGATGCCGGCCGCGGCGAAGGCATCGCCGTACGCGGTGCGCAACCGCCCGGTGCGCGCTCCGCTGTAATCGCAGAGCGTGTCATCGAGATCGAAGAGGACGAGCGGCGGCGCGGTCACCTAGGGCCAGGAGTTGGGGTCCAGCGGATCGGTCCCGTAGATGAGCACCTCATCGCCATCGGAGTAGCCGTCGAAGTCGGTATCGGCAATGGTCGGGTCGGTGCCGTAAACCGCCTCGTCGGTATCGATCAGGCCGTCACCGTCGGTATCGAGGTTGGGATCAGCCGCATCGCCGGAGTCGGTGGGTGTCACGTCGGTTGCACCGGCTTCGTCAGTCGGCGTTTCTGAGTCGACCGCGGGGAGGGCGTCGTCGACGGCGGCGCCGATCTTGCCGACCAGGTAGTTGGCGGGGTCGCCACTGGTGTTCTCGATGTCGACCTTGCCGGTAATTTTGATCGCGGCGGGTGCGTCCATTTGGACCGTGCCGTCGCTGTCGGTCACCTGGATGGAGCCGACCGTGATCATCAGCAAGGCATCCGCCTCGTAGTCGGGAACCTCGGCGGTGGCTCCGTCCATCAGGTTGGCGGCGACCAACTCGAGGTCGCGGGTGTTGTCGGGGAAGCTGCCGATCGGATCGGATTTCCAGAGGACCGTCCCGGCGGCATCGGCGTCGCTGGCATCGCTGGGCACGATCTCAATCAGCCAGGCGCGGGACGGCTTGTCCGGTTCGTGATAGCGGCTGTAGGAGTCACCGGCGGAGAAGAAATAGGCCTCGCCGGGTTCGATGCGGGCACGCTTTCCGGAGACGTTGTTCCGGATGATGGTGTTGCCGTCCATTTGATAAAGGAAGCCGTAGTACGGCGCGGTGACGGCGGGCGCCTCGTCGACCGAGAGTGGCTTCAGCTCGGTGACGCGCCAGATACCTTCGGAGAACTCGTCGAACGCGGCCAGCCCCTGCGCGATCGTCTGGTCCAGGCCGGTAATCTGGATATCGGCGGCGTTCGGCGAGGGGTCGGTAGATCCGGGGTCGGTGCTCTCGCCGTCGGTTGACTGCCCGTTGGATTGCGCGGAATCCGGGGCGGTGGTGTCGGTTTCCGGGGTCTGCTCAGGTTGGACGCGCGCTGTCCGGGTCGCTTCCAATCCCGGCGAGCCCTGATCCTGGGCCAACGCGATCGACCCGGCGCCCCAGCCCGTTGCCAACAAGGCAACGACGGACGCCACGGCCAGCCAGTGTCGAACTACGGTCATCGAAATCGGTTCCCTCCGCCGATGGTGAGCGGTCCTGCGAGGCAGGGATGCGCGGCGCGAATGGTACTCGCTAATACCGGACGGCGTCTCCAGCCGGCGCGCTTGCGGCGGTCGCAGATTCGCCAATTCGGGCGCGGGGGGATGGTATCCATTCTACTGCGCGGAGGCCATCCTGCAAGCCTGAGAGCATGAATTTCAACTCGCTGGCCATGGCCAGGAACTGGAACCCTTCCGCGATTCGCTGGTTGATGCCGGCCGGACCGGAGCAATGGATGCCGGGCGCGACGCCATTGCGCAGGCAGGCGGCCTTGATCTCGGCGACCGCGGCAATCATGTCCGGGTGATCGCTCTCGAGCGGGATGCCGAGACTGATCCCCATCGACGCAGCGAGGTCGTTCGGGCCGATGAAGCAGGCATCTACTCCGGGCACGCTCAGGATCTCGTCAGCCGCCTCGACGCCGTCGATGTGCTCGATCTGGAGCACGACCAGGATCTCATCGTCCGCATGCCGCGAATACTCATCGGCGGTGCTGGCCCAGCGGATCGCGCGCATGCCACCGCCGAGGCTGCGGGTGCCACGCGGCGGATACTTGGCGGCGGAGACGGCGGCTTCCGCTTCGGCCCGGCTGTTGACCATCGGCACGACGATACCCCAGGCGCCGGCATCGAGCACGCGCTTGATGTTTTCGGCCGTATTCCAGGGAATGCGGACCAACGGGGCAGTGCCTGTCGCGGCGATGATGCCGAACATACGGGACATGGACGTGATGTCGATGGCGTTGTGCTCAGCGTCGACCGTCAGCCAGTCGAACCCGAGATCAGCGATGTACTCGGCCGCTTCCGGGCTGGGCAGGGAGAGCCAGGTTCCGATCGACGGCTCGCCGTTCTGCAGTCGTCGCTTGGCGTGGTTTGCCCTCATCACGTGTGTCCTCCCTGCCGCGTCTCGCGGTCGCCTTCGATACCGACTTCAACAAGACAAATGTGCGTTACGTAGCAATAAATCTTTGCGCCTGCACGTTCCTGACCTAGGATACGAATACGGTCATGTAGGCACCCGATACCAGTCAGACACCGTACACCGGGTATTCTCCCATCGATCCGACGGTACCGTGACCACTCCTGACCGCACGACGCTGCTCCTTCGGGTGCGAAAGTACTGAGCATGGCAAGACGATCCGACATTGCGGCATTCCTTGGCGACGAAGGCGACGCCGCTCGCCCGGGCGCTGAGCACGCTCCCCGCCCAATCCCGGTGCGGCAGAGCCCGACCCCGCGCCAGGCCTTCCTGGTCGGGCCGACAATCTATTTGCGGCCGATCGAGCTCGCGGACGCGGAGGTGTCGGCATTCTGGCGACCGTCGCCATTTCCTACGCCAAGCGCCGTGGTCCGAGAACAGCTCACCGAATCCCTGCCGGTCGAGCTCCGGAACGGGACGCGCCGGCTTGTGGCGTGCCGACGGTCCGACAATCAGCCGGTGGGCTCCGCCCAGATCGCTTCCGAAGACGGGCGGACAAC
>DASQCG010000418.1:0-3449 GCA_035634825.1 Thermomicrobiales bacterium
TCGATACCGACCGCGCCAACGCGATGCCGGACGAGCAGGTCCGCTATGCCGTCGAGATCTGCCCCGTCGGTGCCATCCTCGAGAAGGGGGTCGGCTACGACGTGCCGATCGGCCGGCGCAAGTATGAAATCGAATCCGTCCGTCAACGGGCACTGGGCCGCTCAGACGATTCCGGTGCATCGTGAACAACGAAATCGCGTCGCACGAAATGCCCGCAGCCCCACAGGATCCGGCGCTCACGGCGGCCCGCGAGGACAAGATCAAGGTGGCGATGATCGGTTTTGTGCGGCTGCTGGGGATGCACATTGTCCTTTCTCGACATGGACGAGCGGATCATTTCGCTCTTGACGAAGGTCACCATTCACCGGTCCTCGCTCACCGATATCAAGAGAATCACCGAACGATGTGCGATCGGCTTCATCGAGGGGGGTGTTGCGAATGAGGACAACATCGAAACGTTGCGACATTTCCGGGACAACTGCGACGTCCTGATCTCCGTCGGAGCCTGCGCCGTCTGGGGCGGCGTCCCGGCGATGCGCAATGTCTTCGAGTTGAAGGACTGTCTCTCCGAGGCATACATCGACTCGCCGACCGCGGTCCCGGGTGCCGATCCCGTCATCCCCTCCCACCCGGATATCCCCCGGATCACCACCAAGGTGTACCCCTGCCACGAAGTGGTCAAGATGGACTACTTCATTCCCGGCTGTCCACCGGATGCGGATGCCATCTTCACGGTGCTCGAGGATCTGATACATGGCCGCCCGGTCGCGCTGCCCCGCTCGCTCAATCATTACGACTGATCCCGGAGGCTTCGCGTGAGCACAAAGCTGATCATCGATCCCGTCACCCGAATCGAGGGCCACGGCAAGGTCACCGTGCACCTGGACGACGACAACAACGTCGTCGACGCCAGGCTCCATGTCGTCGAGTTCCGCGGTTTCGAAAAGTTTGTCCAGGGCCACCCGTTCTGGGAGGCCCCCATGCTGATGCAGCGCATCTGCGGAATCTGTTTCGTCAGTCACCATCTGTGCGGGGCCAAAGCGCTCGACGACATGATCGGCGTCGGCGCGAACGCGGAAGGCGGAATAACGCGGACGGCGGAGAAGATCCGCCGCTTGGGCCACTACGCACAGATGCTGCAATCTCATGCGACGGCCTATTTCTATCTGGTCGTTCCCGAGATGATGTTCGGAATGGACGCCGCGCCCGAGCAGCGTAATCTCTTCGGCCTGATCGAGGCCGACCCCGCGTTGATGCGAAGAGTGATCATGTTGCGCAAGTGGGGGCAGGAGGTCATCAAGACGGTCTTCGGCAGGAGAATGCACGGCATCAGCTCGGTGCCGGGTGGCGTCAGCAAGAACCTGAGCCGCGCCGAATGCGACCGTCTGCTGAACGGGGGGGACGGGCTCCCGTCGATCGACGAGATCATCGACTACGCCCAAGACGGTCTTCGACTGTTCTACGACTTCCACGAAACGAACCGAACCGCGGTGGACAGCTTTGCCGACGTGCCCGCCCTCAACATGTCCCTGGTCGATGCCGACGGCAATGTGGACTACTACCACGGCACGCTGCGCATCATCGACGAGGACAAGCACGTCCTGCGCGACATCGACTATCACGACTACCTTGACCATTTTTCAGAAGCCGTCGAAAAATGGACGTACATGAAGTTCCCCTTCCTGAAAGAACTTGGCAGGGAGAAGGGCTCGGTTCGGGTGGGGCCGCTCGGGCGGATGAACGTCACGAAGTCACTCTCGACTCCACTCGCGCAGGAGGCGCTTGAGCGCTTCCACGCGTACACCGCGGGTGCCGCGAATAGCATGACTTTGCATACCAATTGGGCGCGGACCATCGAAGTGCTGCACGCCGCGGAACTGATCGGAGAACTGCTTCGCGATCCTGACCTTCAGAACGAGGACCTGATCGTGAGTCCCGCTGCCGACGCATGGGTCGGTGAGGGCATCGGTGTCGTCGAAGCCCCGCGCGGCACGTTGCTCCATCACTATCGTGCCGGTACCGGGGGCGACATCACCTTCGCCAATCTGATTGTGGCCACCACGCACAACAATCAGGTCATCAATCGCACGGTGCGCTCGGTAGCCGAGGACTACCTGGAGGGTCGCGGCGAGATCACCGAATCCATGATGAACGCCGTTGAAGTCGGGATCCGCGCCTACGACCCGTGTCTGAGCTGTGCGACGCATGCTTTCGGGCAGATGCCGCTGATCGTCACCGTCTACGACCCGGCGGGAAACGTTGTCAACGAACGCATCCGTTCATGACGCTCGACGAGTTCGACGACGAGTCCTGTCTGATCTATGGGATCGGCAACGTCGGTCGCCAAGACGACGGTCTGGGCTGGGCGTTCGTCGATTGGCTCCACGCGGAAGGCCTCTGCTCGAGCGCGGAGATGCAGCGCGGGTATCAGCTTCTGCTCGAGGACGCGGAACTGATCAGCACCAAAGATCGTGTGTTGTTCATCGACGCCACCAAAGACGCTTCGGTGGCATCGTTCACCCTGGGGCGCGCGGCACCCAAAATGGACTTCACATTCACGTCGCACGCCATCTCGATCCCCGCCATCATGGCGACCTGTCAGCAGTGCTTTCAGCGCCTGCCGGAGGTGCACGTCCTCGCGATCAGAGGATTCGAGTTCGAACTGGCAATAGGGTTGACTCCCGCGGCGCAGCGCAACCTGGATGAGGCGACGGCGTATATCTCGTCGGGCGCAGCATCCGAGCGATGATCAGCTGTAGAGGGAGTCGAGGATGTCTGCGTTCTGCTCGGCCACCACGGCGCGCTTCACCTTCAACGACGGTGTCAGCTCGCCGCGCTCGACGGACAGATCGTGGTCCAGTAGCTCCCACTTCTTGACGGTTTCCCATCGGTTCAGTCCGGCGTTCAGAGTGGCTACGTACTCACCGATCATGTCCCGCACCGAGGGCGCGTTGACCAACTCCTGGTAGGTCGCGCCGTCCAGTCCGTTCTCCGTGGCCCACCCCGACATCAGGTCGGCGTCAAGGGAGATCAGTGCGACACAGTAATTTCGGGCTTCCCCGAAAACCATGAACTGGCTGGCATAGGGACAGATCGCCATGAACCTCGCCTCGATCGCCGTCGGGGCGATGTACTTGCCACCGGAGGTCTTGAAGATGTCCTTGATCCGGCCGGTCACGGTAAGGAACCCATCAGCGTCGATGTTGCCCACGTCGCCGGTGCGCAGCCAGCCGTCGTCGGTGAACGCCTTCGCCGTCTGATCCGGCAGGTTGTGGTATCCGTCCATCACGCATTCGCCGAGGATCTGGATTTCCCCGTCATCGTCGTTGATGCGGATCGATGTGCCATCGAACGGCAGGCCGACGGTGCCCAACTTGTAGTGATCAGGTCGGTTGATGCATGCGCCGGCCGCTGACTCGGTGAGGCCGTAGCCCTCCAGGATCAGCAGA
>DASQCG010000419.1:0-11766 GCA_035634825.1 Thermomicrobiales bacterium
ACTATTGACACCAAACACCGCGCTTCCCCATGGAAACGCCGCATCCGACATCCAGCCAATTCGGATGTTCAGCCTCATAACGTCGCGTGGGCAACAAACGTTTCGCCGCTCGTTTCACAGCCTGGAGCACGAGACGAAGTCACCCATTGAACCCGGTATTGCGCAGAATTGCGATGTGAATACACTCGATACTCATCGCGTGCCAGGAGCGCCGTCTTATCGCGAAGGGGTCGGAATGAAGTATCTCGTGTCAACCGAAGAATTGCCGTCGTTCAATGTCGGGAGGCCGGGAATCCTGGCCGCGATCTTCAACGGGGGAGACCACCGGCTGCCGGGCATATCGATCATCCTCAACGAGACCTTGCCGGGCGATGGCGCACCGCTCCACCGCCACACCTACGACGAGCTCTTCCTGGTGCAGGATGGCCAATGCTGTTTCACTGTCGCCGATCAGACTGTGGAAGCCGGTCCCGGCCAACTCGTCCTGATCCCGGCCGGCGCTCCCCACGGATTCACGAACATCGGCGACGGCAACATGCGGCTGGTGGCGATTCACGCCGCACCAAGGGTCGAGATCGAATGGCTCGATGCCGGAGTCCCGGTCTAGGCGGTGGATGCGGGAAAGGCGCGCACGACCTCGGCGAGGCGACCGACGACGCGCTCGATGATCGCCTGTCCCAGTTCGGCGCGGGCTTGGGTCGCATCGCCGTAGACTCCGATCGGCGCCTCGACGAGCGGCAGCGGTGGCTTGTACGCGCCGGCAGTCAGGAGGTCGGCCGCCATTGGCCCAAGGTCGGTCCAACCGGTCACCGACTGGTAATCAGGGTCGACACGGTCCGGCTGCAGATGGAGCTGGATCGATGTCTCGGTCTGACCGGCATGACCGATGTGCCCATGGTCGGCCGGGGTGATCCCGCCGAGCTCCGATCCCATCAGCGACCAATATGACATCGCTATCGTTCGTAGACCGTGATCCGCCATTTGGGTTGCGGCGACGCCGATGATGCCGCCATTGCCGCCGTGTCCATTGACGATGACCATGCGGCGGAACCCATGCCCGGCGACACTCCGCCCGATATCTGAGAAGAGGGCAAGGATGGTTTCGGGTCGCAGCGTGATCGTCCCGGCAAATGGCATCCAATACGGCGAGAGGCCCCAGGCGATGGTTGGGAGGACGAGCGCGGCCCGATTTCCGAGCGACCGGGCGGCCCGCTCGGCGATTTCTGTCACTGAATTGGTGTCGGTGTCGACGGGCAAATGCGGACCGTGCTGCTCGATCGCGCCAATCGGCTGGAGAAGCACCGGGTCAAATGCGGCAAGCTCGGCAATCTGATCCCGCCGCAGCTTCTGCCACCGCACCTCCGAGTCTGACGACTGATCTGCCACTCTCCGCCCCCCTGATATCAACGCATTTCGGCGCCAGCCGCACCTGAGATAGTTAAGGTTTCGGCCATTCTCCCCGACTTTTCGCCTTCTCGCCTGCTCGACTCATCGGCTCGCCTATCTATACTTGACATTCGCGACGCGGCGGATGAAGCAGCCGCGTTTTGCATAAGTTCGTCCCAGCCGAGATCGGCCCAACCGGAGGAACACCCGAGATGAGCTCCGACGCGCAATCCCGTCCGTCCCATGGTCACCGATACATGACCGGGGCAGAGGTGCGCGCCGCATTCGTCTCGTACTTCGAGTCGAAGGGCCATCGCGAGGTGCCCTCCTCCTCCCTGGTCCCGATCAACGATCCGACCGTGTTGCTGACGACCGCGGGCATGCAGCAGATGACGCCGTACTTCCTAGGGCTGGAAGCGCCGCCGCACAACCGACTCTGCTCGGTCCAGAAATGCTTTCGCACAGTAGATATCGAAGAGGTCGGCGACGAGTCACATCTCACCTTCTTCTTCATGCTTGGCAATTTCTCGATCGGTGACTACTTCAAGCGCGAGTCGCTCGCCTGGTCGTGGGAGTTCCTGACCGAGGTGATGGGTCTGCCGGCCGAGCGGCTCTATCCGACCGTCCACCCGGACGACGCCGATGCCTACGCGATCTGGCGCGACGAGATCGGCGTGCCGGAGGAGCGGATCGGCAAGCTCTCCGACAACTGGTGGGGACCGGTTGGCAACTCCGGACCGAACGGGCCTGACTCCGAGATTTACTTCGATTTGGGACCCGAATTCGGCGACACGGGAACGGGTCCCGGCGATGGCAGTCGATACCTCGAGGTCTGGAACAACGTCTTCATGGAGTTCCTGCAGGCTCCGGACGGCTCGCGCACGAAGTTGCCCAGGCAGCACGTCGACACCGGCATGGGTCTCGAGCGCCTGACGATGATCATGCAGGGTGCGAAGTCGGTCTACGACATCGACCTCTACCAGACGATTATCGAGAAGGTCGCGGCGCAGGTCGGGGTCACCTATGGGGTCGACGACAAGACTGATCGGTCGCTCCGGGTCATTGCCGACCATATTCGCGGCAGCGTCTTCCTGATCGCGGATGGTGTCCTGCCCGGGAATGAGGGCCGCTCGTACGTGCTTCGGCGGATCCTGCGCCGCGCGATCAAGAATGGCCGGCAGCTCGGGCTCGACAAACCATTCCTGGCTGATCTGGCGAAGGTTGTCATCCAGCAGTTCTCGGACAACTACCCGGAGCTGCGGAATCGGCGGTCGCAGATTGAGAAGGTCCTCATGCACGAGGAGCAGACCTTCGGCCGAACGCTGACGACCGGCATGATCCGATTCCAGGCGCTGGCGGACTCGATCGCGGCCAACGGTAGTTCTGTCGTGCCCGGCGATGAGGTCTTTCGCCTGTATGACACCTACGGATTCCCGGCCGACCTCACCCGCGACCTGGCGGAGGACGCCGGCATGAGCATCGACACGGTCGGGTTCGAGGCTGCGATGCAGGCCCAGCGCGAGGCCAGCCGTGCCGGCGGCGGCTTCAAGGACACGGCGCGCCACCGAGCCGAAATGTATGTTCAGGCGGCGGGACGCAAGACCGAGTTCCTCGGCTACGACAAGCTCACGGCGGAGGCGAACGTGCTGGCGCTGATCGGCCCGGACGGTCCGATCGACGAGTCGGACGCCGGACAGTCGGTCGAAGTCATACTGGATCGCACACCGTTCTACGGCGAGTCCGGCGGTCAGATCGGCGACACCGGCCATATCCGCACCGAAACCGGTCTGATTGACATCGACGACACCGTCAAGCCCGCGCCCGATGTCTTCGTGCACCGCGGGGTGGTAGCCGAGGGGTTCATCCGGGTTGGCGAATCCGTGACGGCGACGGTGGACGGCTCGCGCCGCCGCGCGATCCAGCGCAACCACACGGCCACCCATCTGCTGCACAAGGCGCTGCGCGTCGTGCTGGGTGAGGAGACGCACCAGGCTGGATCGCTGGTCGCGCCGGATCGGTTGCGCTTTGACTTCACGAGCCTTGAGTCGATGAATTCGCAGCAAGTCGATCGCGTCGCCGAGATCGTCAACGCCGAAATTCTCGAGGATCACGCGGTCACCTGGCAGCAGCGTCCGATGAAGGAGGCGGTCGCCGACGGTGCGATGGCGCTTTTCGGCGAGAAGTACGGCGACGTCGTCCGCGTGGTGAGCATCGAAGGTTTCTCGAAGGAGCTGTGCGGCGGCACGCATGTGCGTCACACAGGCGAGATCGGACCGTTCATGATCGTGGCCGAGGGCAGTGTCGCGGCGGGCGTGCGCCGGATCGAGGCGCTGACGGGCTCAGCGGCGACCAACCGGATGCTCTCCCAGCAGCGACTGCTGGAACGTGTCGCCCGCGATCTGCGTACAACGTGGCATGAGCTGCCCGAGGCGATCGGTCAGTTGCAGGACAGAACGCGGCTGGCGGAGCGTGAGACCGCGACACTGCGCGGAAAACTGGCCGGATCCCTTGTCGATGACTTGTTGAACTCGGCGATCGACATCGCCGGAGTGCCGGTGATTTCGGAGCGGGTGGCAGTTCAGGATCGCGGGGATCTCCGCCAGCTCGCTGACAAATTGCGGGATCGCCAGCAGAGCGGCGTAGTCGTGCTTGGCGCGGTGGTCGATGACAAGCCGGCCCTGCTCGCGATGGTTTCCGCCGACCTGGTCGGCCGAGGATTGAAGGCCGGTGACGTCATCCGCGTGATCGCGCAGCATGTCGATGGTCGCGGCGGTGGGCGGCCCGATCTTGCGGAAGCGGGTGGCAAGAATCCCGCCGGCCTGGAATCGGCGTTGGCGGCCGTGCGGGACACCGTCGAGTCGGCCCTCAACGGCGCGAGCTAGTGGGTTTGCGCACCGCCTACAATTCCCCGTGCGCCGCTGCGGGCGTCTCTTTATGTGACCTCGATCGGAATCACCAGGCAGCATGAGTCAACGTGGATCGGGGCGGATCGAAGTGGGGCCGGACGACGCGCTCCCGGATCTGCTCCTGCGAGTCAAAGCCACCCGCGGCGATGAGGCCGTCATCGTCATCCCCGACGACATAGGAATCCTGCTGACAGCGACGGAATTCCGCACGCTCAAGGCGACGGCCGATCAGGTCCGTGTGGCGGTCACGCTCGAGACGAACGACAAGCTTCGCGCCCAGCTCTCAAGCATGTTCGGCTTCGCGCATGAGCCCTACCTGACTGAGGGCGATCAGGACCTCGTCGACGAGCACCCGTCCTGGCCGACGCCCGACAGCCGCATGGTTCCGTCCCGCGTCTCGATCCCGATGGGCGATCTGACGACGTCGAAGCCGTGGCGCGATGAGCCGGTGGACGCTTCCAGCGGGATCTCGGTTCCGCCGAAACCGGTTCCCCGTCCGGAATTCGCTCTCGAGCCCCGGACCGGTTCGATCGGCAAGCAGGCTCCGGACGCGCGAGCCAAGACCAGGCCGTCAACGATCATCGCAATCGCGGTCGGCGTCGTACTCGCACTCCTCGTCGCAGCCGTGCTCTCCGTCGTGTTGCGGACTGCCGAGATTACTGTGCAGACGCCACGGCAGCCCGTCTCGACCCAACTCGTCGTCGGGTACTCGACCGATGGCTCGGATGTGCCCGGGGCGACGATCACGCTCCCGGCGCAGTCCGAGCAGTTCAACGTGCCCTATTCGGCCCAGGTTCCCGCGACCGGAACGCTCGACAACCAGGGCGGTAAGGCCAGCGGATCCGTCCAGCTGCGCAATATCAGTGGCAAGGCGGTTACGCTGCCGGCCGGAACGCGCCTGCAGATGGCGGACGGCGTCGTTTACCTGACCAGCACGGAGGTCAGCGTCCCCTCAGGCAATGCCGACAAGCCAGGACACGCAGAAGTAGGCGTTCAAGCGGAGAAGGCCGGCACTGCCGCAAACCGTGAGCCCGGCACCTTCACCGGCCAGGTTGCGGATATGCCCGGCGTCTACTTCGGCAATCCCGGAGCGGCGATCGCTGGCGGCACCGACGTTCTGATCAAGGTGGTCACTGACCAGGACCTGGCGGGCGCGCGTGACACGGCCATCGCCGCGATGGATCAGTCGGCCCAGACATTCCAACTCCAGGACGGTCGGATTGTAATTCCGTCCACCGTGCAACCGGCCGGCGAACCTTCTGTGCAGACCAACCACACGGCGGGTGAGCAAGTCGATGCGTTCAACGTAAACGGTCAGGCGACCTACCAGGCGCTGACCATCAATCCGGCCGACTTGCCGGACCAGATGCAGACCGATCTCCGGGGCCAGCTCGTCACGCAGGTCCCATCCGGATTCGCCTTGACCGACGAGCCCATCGCATTCGCCAGCCCGGTCGAGCAAGCGGCCGGCTCAGGATTGATGACCGTGGCCGTCACGGTTGATGCCGCCGAGCAGATCAGCCCTGACCTGATCGACCAGATCAGGAATGCCGCCAGCGGCAAATCCCAACCAGATGCCCGGCAGGCAATCGGGATGATCGAGGGAGTTGAGGTCGTCGACATAACGGTTAGTCCCGCGCTGTTCGACAAGACTTTGCCGGGCGCGGGCAAGATCGACGTAAAGGCTGAATGATGGCGATCGAGCGGCTGATGGGTTTGGATATCGGATCGCACCGCATTGGCGTCGCGATCGGCGACGAGCTCGGCATCGTGGCTACTCCGGTCGGTTTCGTCCGGCCTGGCCCGAGCGACCGCACCGCCTTCGTCGATTTGATCAGGAGGCACCAGGCGACCCGTCTCGTCGTGGGTATTCCGCGCTCGATGTCCGGCAAGGAGGGTCCGCAGGCGAAAGAGGTGCGGGCATATGCCACAGCGCTGGCCTCTGACCTGAAGTTGCCACTGACCTTCTGGGACGAGCGACTGACAACCGTCATTGCCGAGCGGAGTCTGATCTCGGGTGGCCGGAACCGCCAGCAGCGCAAGGCGGAGATCGATGCGGCCGCGGCGGCCGTCATGCTCCAGGGCTACCTCGATCACCAGGCCATGCTGCGGCGACAGGGAGGTTGAGGGGACTCGGCTATACTCGGGCGAATCGAAAATCCGAAGTTGGGGTTGGGGAGCTGCACGCATGAAAAAACTCGTCATAGCCGTCGTCCAGAACGACGATGCCGATAACGTGGTCGACGCCCTGCTCGATCAGGATTTCCGGGCCACGCGGCTGGCCAGCACGGGCGGCTTCCTGCGTCGCGGCAATACGACGTTGCTGGTCGGGGCGGACGAGGATCAGGTCGATCGGGTGCTCGGATTGATCCGGGCCAATGCCCACGCCGCCGGATTGCCGGCTGATGCCCAACCTGGCCTGACGCCACCCGCCGCCGCCACCGTATTCGTCCTCGACCTTGACGAACACCAGCGCATCTAGCGACCGCTATCGAGCCGGCCGACCAAATCGCTCAGCGTCGGTCCGGCCTCACCCAGGATGTGCACGTCGGCGATCCGATCGAGCGGTGTCTGGGTCCGATTGAGCATGATCACGCTCGCGCCGCGTTTGCGGGCAATCTCCGGCAGGCGGGCCGCAGGGTTGACGACCAGCGACGAGCCCACAACCAGCATCACGTCGCATGCATTGCTGACGGCGACCGCCTTCTCGAGCTCATCCTTCGGCAGCGGCTCACCGAAAAGCACAGTGCCTGAGCGGAGGATTCCGCCACAGACGTCGCACCGCGGATCCTCCTCGCCGTCCTCGAGTCGCTGTTGAATCTGGTCGGAGTCCCAGGTTCGCCCGCAATCTACGCAGCGGATGCGATGCGCGCTGCCGTGAAGCTCGATCACGCGCTCGGGGCTCGTGCCGGCCTTCTGATGCAGGCCGTCGATGTTCTGGGTTATCACGGCGAGGAGGGTACCGCGTCGCTCCAGCTCGACCAGCGCGCGATGGCCGGCGTTCGGCTCGCGCGCGGCCAGCACCGGGTAATCGGTCAAACGCTTGCGCCAGAACGCCTTGCGATTCTCCTCGTTCTCGAGGTAGTCGCCGATGGTTGGCGGCCGTTGCGTCTCCCAGACTCCGCCTGGACCGCGGTAGTCCGGGATGCCTGATTCGGTGCTGATTCCGGCGCCAGTCATGGCCACGATCGACGAAGCGCCGCGAATCAGGCTGACGGCGAGTTCGATGCGATCGTGCAAATTTGGCGTCGCAGCGGGGCTTCGGTTCATTCGTATCCTCGATCCGGCACGATCAGTACCATCCGGTGGGTTGCTCGGGTATTGTGTACGTACACGTTCGATGCTACGATTTGTGCCCCGTAGTCAAATACTCTCATGCACCAGGGGCATCGCTTCCCGCTTGCCAATCCACCCCTGATGCGTATACGGTGCGCGTCAATTGAGACGCGCAGGGAGCGCGGGCATGTTCATGACGTCGTATACGCGCCTGGTTGTTCAGTCGCATCAGGCGGATTGCGCGGGGCTCTTCGCAGGTTTCTCGCGCCGCTTGGCCCGACGATCGCCCAAGCTCCTCACACCCGAAGCCTACCGCGAACATGACGGCGCGGTGGTCCACCTGGGCCAGCCGATGCCGATCAGCGCGGAGGTGACTGAGTTGGTACATGTCACATCACGACAAATCCACGGCGCCGCCTGATCTCGAGCCGCTGTCGGCGGCGGAGGAACGCGCGCGTATCTACGCCGTGAAGGGGTATCTCCGCGCGCGCGACGGCCAGTACGACCGTGCACAGGAGCACTTTGCCCAGGCGGCCGATCTTGACCCTGAGCTCGACCTGACGACCGTACCGCGCTTCTGGGACCTGCCCAGGGCAGCGCACGATTGTGCGGTCGCCGCTCTCGAGCAGGTCGGCCGCAAGCGTGAGGCCTCCCGGCTCCTTGCCATCGTCAATCGCCGGTTTCGACCGAGGCTGGTTGGCCAGCGGCCGCGCCCGATCAAGCCAAACGCTTGACCCGATTCGTTTCCTGAAGGCATCAATGCCATGGAATGGGATACCCTTGGGCGTTGCATTGACCCGATGCGCCCGGTGATCGGCACGTGCCCGACGCCAAAATGCGCGTGACCGTATGAGGTGACCATGCCCCCACGCCGCTTGTCGGTGAGGCCGCTCCGCTTCGCACTCCCGTTCCTCGTCGTGCTGGGACTCGTCGTTCCCGCCTTCGCGACCCGCACATTCGGACAATCCTCTCCGGCGCGCGGCACCGCCCAGGTGATCGCGCAGGGGTTGACCGCGCCACCGGCCGACAAGGTTGCGTGGCGCGTGATCGAGCAGCCGATCCCAAAGCGGATCGACGCCCGGCCGTCGAACCGAATGCAGTCCAGCACCGGCTTTCTGCTCGCCGACGAGACGCCGGTTTTCGTGGCCGACCAGCGCACCAAGCTGCGGTCCCGGTTGGCGCCCGGCGAGGCTCAGTTCGTGCCGACCGGAGCCAACCAGACCTGGGCCAGCCTCAGCGCGGGCGCAGGCACTGCCTACTCACTCGAGCTGGTTGACCGGGATGTGGCCAAGGTCAGCCCCGAGGCGACGATCCTGTACCGGAGCGGCGGTTTCGCGATGAAGCCCGGCGACTACGACCTGGATCTGATTCGTGATGACGTCAAGGCGGGCGAGCGGGCGAAGATCGCGGATGGCAACTTTCCGGTTCTGGTCCTCGTCACTTCCGGACAGGTGGAAGTGACGTCCAGTTCGGCGAAGGATGCAGTGCGACTCAAGGAAGGGCAGGCGATCGCCCTCCGTGGCGACTTGACCATCCGGGCGAGGGGCAAGGACTCGACCTACGTCGCGGCGATCATGGGCGATGCCGTTTCCGGTGGTGAGGCTGTGCCGACGGTTCAGCCGACCAGCACGCCGCAACCGAAGAATACGAGCACGCCTGAGCCCGAAGCGACGAAGACACCGAAACCCAGGAAGACCACCACCCCGGAGGCGGAACCAACCAGGAAGCCGAAGGCGACGCCAGATATCGGTGACGGCGCTTCGGTGCGGATAGCCGTTCGGCTCTGCCGTGATGGCATGACGTACTTCGCAATCAATCCAGCGGCCTGCCCGCGCGCCGACGGCGACTACCAACTGACGCTGATCGCGCCGAATGGCAAGCGGTTACATCTCAGCGACGCCAGCCGGGTCGAGCCAAACTTCGTTCGCTGGAGCGGGCTCAAGCCGGGCGACTATCAGCTGGTGGTCGGCAAGCTGCCGGACGGCTACAAGAGCTACTCGCTTGACGGCTACATCTGCTGCAGCACGAACGAGGGATACCTGATCACCGTTGGGAAGAATCAACTGATCGACGGGACGCTGTACCTGTTCACCTCGGACTGGGGCGTCGGCGCGCCCGCACCGCCCGCGCCGGCGCCGACTGTTCCGGCCCCGCAACCAGGCAATCCGGCTCCGGGCGCCGATTCTGACGGTGATGGGCTCTCGGATGAGCTGGAGATCGACGTCTTCGGCACGAGCCCGTTCCTCGTTGACTCCGACGGCGACACGATCCCTGACGGGGTCGAGGCATTCGGCAGCAACGGATACCTGACCGCGCCCGCGCTGCCCGACACCGATTTCGACGGCGTCATGGACAACGTCGAGATCCAGCAGGGAACCGACCCCCTCGATCCGAATAGCCACTAGCGCCGGCGGCTGGGCAGGATGGTGCAGGAGCAGCGGTTCGATCAGTTTGCGCGCGTACTGGCCGAGGTCGCCAATCGTCGCTCTCTTCTGGCAGGACTTGTCGCGAGTCTCAGCGCCGCGCTGACGGGGCAGGCGGTGCGCGCCGATTGCGTGGAGCCGGGCCTGCTCTGCGCCGGGGACGACACCTGTTGCCTGGGACATGACTGCGTCGACGGGAACTGTATTTGCCTGAGCGGACTATTCGACGCGGACGGCGTCTGCGCCCCGCTAGCTCTGCCGTGTCTTGCACCCGGCGCCCCATGCCAGCTTGCAGATACCTGTTGTGCCGGTTACTCCTGCTTCGACGGGAACTGCGACTGCCCGAGCGGGGTGATCGACGATGCGGGCATTTGCGCATCGAACACCTTGCCCTGTGCGGGCGATGGATTCCCATGCGGACCAGAGGCATCGTGCTGCGGCGGGTTCGGCTGCCGGGATGGCATCTGTGTCCAGGTCGCCGCGCTGGTCTGCCGCGGCGCGGGTGAGGCGTGCCGGGCCGACCTCGACTGTTGTCCCGAAATGGGGGCGGCATGCATCGATGGCGTTTGCGCCTGTCCAAGTCGACACGCATTCGACGCTGAACGGATGGTCTGCAATGGACCGTGCGCGATCCCGGGTGAGCAATGCAACGAGCTGACACCATGTTGTGCCGGCGCAGGGATGTGTATCAAAGGGATCTGCCGGTGCGCGACAGATGAGCTTGTCTGTGGCGCCCGATGCGAGCGAGCCGCCGGCAACTTCCAGCGCAATGTCCGCAACTGCGGTGGCCACGGCGTAATCTGCGAATCGGATCAGGTCTGCTGCCAGGGCTTGTGCATCGACAGGGTCGCATTGCTGGACGATCCAGACCATTGCGGCTCGTGCTGCACTGCATGTCGCGACGGGCAAGTCTGCTGCAACGGCCGCTGTGAGGATCCGTTCCGGGATTCCGGAGATGCAAACGTCTGCTGCGACCCAGAGCGCGTCTGTTCGGCCGCGGACGGCGCCGAGGTCTGCTGCAAATCGGGCGACATCTGTACCGCTGACGGTTGCTGCGCGGATGATCGTTCCTGCGCGGCCGAATGTTGCGGCGACGGCACCTTTTGCTACTGCGGAACCTGCGTGACCGACCTCGCGACATGTGAGACCGATGCTGATTGCTGCGCGGGATCGTGCACGGGCGGCTACTGCTGCCCCACCGAGTCAATTTGCCATGATATCGCCGGAAGCCCGGTCTGCTGCGGCGGTCTGAGCACCTGCATCGCGGACACGAATATCTGCGTCGCTCGGGAGTTCTCGAACGCGGGTCGTCCTGTCCGCTTGGCAGTGTGATCAGGCAAACGCGGGCGCGACTGTCTCGCCGAGCAAACGCATCGTCTCGAGATCGCGCGAATCCTGGACCTGAACCACGAAGTACCGAAAACCGAGATCGACGAGGCCCTGGAAATAGGCGATGACCGTGTCGGGCGATCCGAAAATCCGGGTCCGGTGTTGTTCCTCTGTCAGGCCATCGGGGTAATAGCGATCCAGTTTCGCTTTCGCTGCCTCATCCGTTTCCCCAAGCATCAGCCACGAAGTGAAGTGGCTCTTGAGCAGTGTGGCGGGGTCGCGGTCCGCTTCGTCGCAGAGCCGATCGATCAGTTCGAGTTTCTGGCGCGTCGCCTGGTCACTTGATACGTTGCCCGTGTTCTTGCTGGCGCCAAAGTTGGCGATATCGGCCCAGCGGACGACCTGATGTAGCGTCTTCTCACCTGCGCCGGCAAGCAGGATCGGCG
>DASQCG010000420.1:0-11258 GCA_035634825.1 Thermomicrobiales bacterium
ATCGCCGACTGACCGGATATGCCGCGTCAGCGCGCGGGTATCGATCCCCGAGATGCCGGGTATCCCGTGTTGCTTCAAGTAGTCATCGATCGTTCCGGTCGAGCGCCAGTTGCTTGGATGTTCGGCGTGCTCACGAACGATCAGCGCCGAGATCCACGGCTGGCGGGATTCGTCGTCCTCCGCGGCAACACCATAGTTACCGATCAGCGGATAGGTCATGCACACCAGTTGACCCTTGAAGGACGGATCCGTGCTGACCTCCTGGTATCCGGTCATTGTGGTGGTGAAGACGACCTCGCCGGCGGAGTCGGTGTCAGCCCCGAATCCGCGGCCACGGAAGACGCGGCCGTCAGCCAGGGCCAGCGCGGCGTCGTGCGCGGGCCGAAAGCGCTCTGATTTGGAATCACCTGCAGAGGTCATGCACTACCTTGCCTTCAACTATTGTCATGACCGCCCGACCGGTCATCTCCATGCCGAGCAGCGGCGTGTTCTTCGATTTCGACTTCAAGGCGTCTTCGGTGACGGTCCAGCGGTGATCAGGGTCGATGATCGTCAGGTTCGCGACGTCGCCCGTTTCGATGCTGCCGCCCGGTAGGTTCCAGATCCGCGCCGGCTGGGTCGAGAAGCGATCGATTACTTGCTCGATTGTCAGATGACCGGCGCGGACGAGGGCGAGCATCGTCGGCACCGCCAATTCGAGGCCGATCATACCGAACGCCGCGTTCGTGATCGGTACGTCTCGCTTCTCATGTGCCGCGTGCGGCGCGTGGTCGGTCGCAAGGATGTCGAAATCGCCATTGGCCAGACCGGCAAGCAGGGTCCGGGTGTCGTCGGCCGTACGCAACGGTGGATTGACCTTGGTATCAGGATGCGCGAAGGGTGCATGCGGTCCACGCTCGTTGGTGTTTTGGAGCGTGCGGTCGCCGGCGACCCACTCGTCGGTCATGACCAGGTGATGCGGCATTATCTCGGCCGTCACATGTGCCCCGAGCGTTCGCGCGTACTTGATGATCTGGAGACCGATGGCGGTGCTGACGTGCAGCACATGGAGCCAGCCACCGGTCTCGTGGGCTAGCAGACAATCCCGCGCGATGAACGACTCTTCGGCCGCCGCCTTGATTCCGGCGAGGCCGAGACGCGCGCTGACCTCGCCCCCGTGCATCACGCCGCCGACCAGGTACGGATCTTCGCAATGGACCATGACTGGTCTGCCGACACGCGTGCTGGCGACCAGGGCCTCGGCCATCAATGTCGAGTTGGCGGTAGAGATTCCGTCGTCCGAGAAGCCGACGACCCCGAAATTCGCCAGTGCTTCGAAGTCGACCAGCTCCTTCCCGGCACGACCGATGGTGATCGCACCGATCGGCATGACTCGCACCGCGGCTCGCTCGCGGCACTGATCGAGCAATCGGCCGATTGTCTCGAGCGAATCAAGCGCCGGGTCGGTATTTGGCATGACGGCGATCGCGGTGAATCCGCCCGCGGCCGCCGCCGCGGTGCCGGTTTCGATCGTCTCCTTGTATTCCTGGCCGGGCACCCGCAGGTGGACATGCATGTCGGTCCAGCCGGGCGAGATGACGAACCCGGTGCAATCGACCTCACGGTCAACCGGGGTCGCGCCCAGTTCGGTCCCGATCTCGGCAATGCGGCCATCGATGACCAGGACATCGGCAATCTGATCCAGGCTGGTTGCCGGATCGACGATGCGGCCATTGCGCAAGCGCAGGCGGCTCAATTTCCTGCCTCCTGGAATCGCGCAAAAAAATACCCCGAAATCGATTGATCTCGAGGCGCGTTTTCCGTGTGGGTTCGTGTGGTCTGGGGCGACGGCAAAAGCGGGGTTCCTCTCACTCCAGGGACACAGTATAGAAGTCCGGGGGCCTGACAGTCAAAGGCAGGACTTGCGTAATTCTGGGTATGGCGGTGTACAATGTAGACCCCGTACGTACACCCGGCGTTTTGTGCGTCCTGTTAATGGCGCTGCGACAAATGGCGGAAGAATGGCAACGCGTGCAGCCGGTCGGCCGCTCCGATCCGGGGCGAAATCGCCGAAACCCAAGTCGAAGAAGGCGGCCGATCCGAGACAGAGCGCGTTCAGCGTCGCCCAGGGGCGCCTTTCGGACCTTGGAGGCCTGCTGCCATCGCAGTCCGTCTTCAACCGGGATCTACTTGGGGCAGTCTCGGCATTGATCGGACTGATCACTGCCTGGTCGGTAATAGCCGGCAAATCGAACGGCATTCTCGTCGACGGAGTCGACCGATCACTTGCCTGGCTGTGTGGACGGGCGCCGTATGTCATCCCGGTGCTCACGATGTTGCTCAGCTACCAGTGCTTCCGCAATCGACAAGGGCGGGTCATCCAGATCCGCCAGGTCGTCGCCGGTCTCGCCTTCGGAATGTCGGTCACCGGTCTGACCCATGCCGCGGCTACCGGTACCCGCAGCCACCGCGGCGGACTGATCGGCGAGGCATCCTATGACTACAGCCGGGCGCTCGTGGGCGATTACGCCGCCGCAATCGGGCTTTTCCTGATTGGTTCGGCTGCTGTTCTCATCGCGACGAACTCGAATCCGCTGCTCCTCTATCGAGAACTCGAGCGAATCGGCCGCGCTATCTACAAGCCGCTGCCGCCGATCGAGGACACGGATGTGTTCGATACGATCCCGACCGTGGCGGAGATCGCGACCGAATCGATCAATACCGAAGCGGAGGCTGCTTCCGCTCCGGCACTGGTGATCAACACCCCAAAAAAAGAATCTATCGTCAAGAAGGGTCGGGACGCGGTCACCAAGGTCGTGGCCGGCCCAAAGCCAATCCCGGAAATTCTCTCGTTGCCGGACATCGCGCAATGGCACCTCTACGATCAGGTCGCCCTCGACAAAGGGGATCTCACCGCCAAGGCAAAGCGGATTGAGGAGACACTGACCAGCTTCAAGGTCGAGGCCCGAGTTCGTGAGATCAATCCGGGTCCGGCCGTGACCCAGTTCACGCTCGAGCCGGGGATGGGCACCAAGGTCCGGCGCATCACCGAGCTCCAGAATGATCTGGCGCTGGCTTTGGCGGCTCCGAGCATCCGGATTGAAGCCCCTGTGCCGGGCATGGCTCGGGTCGGTCTCGAGATCCCGAACGCGAAGGTTGCAACCGTCGGTTTGCGCGAGACGCTCGAGTCGGAGCGATTCACGCACGGCAAGTTCAAGCTGCCGATCCCGCTCGGTCGCGACGTGAATGGCAAGTACGTCATCCACGACTTGACCAAAATGCCGCACCTGCTCATCGCGGGCGCGACCGGTAGTGGCAAGTCGGTCTGCCTGACCTCGATCATCTCGACGTTCCTCGCGTTCAGGCGGCCAAACGAACTGAAGATGCTGATGATGGACCCCAAGATGGTCGAGCTGATCGGCTACAACGGCGTCCCGCATTTGCAGTGCC
Source organism: Thermomicrobiales bacterium (assembly GCA_035634825.1). Classification (GTDB taxonomy): domain Bacteria; phylum Chloroflexota; class Chloroflexia; order Thermomicrobiales; family UBA6265; genus DASQCG01. Next base: position 3,430 of record DASQCG010000420.1, read on the forward strand.
CCGTCGTGACCGAGATGGATAAGGTCGTCGGGGCGTTAAGGCTCGCTTTGCAGGAGATGGAGCGGCGATACACGCTCTTCTCGAAAATGGGTGTGCGTAACCTCGATGGCTACCGGATGAAGGTCGCTGATGAGGTGGGAGCCGAAGAGATCCCCTACCTGGTTGTGATCATCGATGAGTTGGCCGATCTGATGATGACGGCGCCAGACGATGTCGAGACTGTCCTCTGCCGCCTTGCCCAGATGGGCCGTGCTGCCGGGATTCACCTGATCATCGCCACCCAGCGGCCATCGGTCGATGTCCTGACGGGTCTGATCAAAGCGAATGTCCCGGCCCGGATTGCGTTCGCGGTCACTTCGCTGACTGACAGCCGGGTGGTGCTTGACATGCCGGGCGCGGAGCGGCTCCTTGGGCGCGGCGATATGCTCTTCTTGCCGCCGGATGCCGCAAAGCCGGTCCGCATCCAGGGCGCATTCATCGAGGATGGCGATGTCCAGTATCTCGTCGATCACTGGCACTCGGTCTCTCCGATGCCGAACTACGCGCGGGAGTGGCTGGAGCTTCCGAGCAGCTCGACGCCGGCCGAGCCGGACGACTCGAGCGACGACCCGCTGCTGGAGCAGGCAATGTCGATCGTCCGCAGCCAGGGCACTGCTTCCGCGTCGATGCTGCAGCGCCGATTGCGGATCGGTTACAACCGGGCCGCGCGCTTAATCGAGCAAATGGAGGCAGACGGGCTGATCGGTCCGGCCGATGGCATAAAAGGGCGCCCGGTTCTCGATCCTTGACCTGAAAAATGGTAAAATCGAACATGTGTCCGAGCTTTTGGGGCACATTGAATTCTGAGGAATCCCGGTGCAATCGACCCGATCCCGAGGGCCCGCCGCGCCGGTTGCGCGTCTGATCGAAGAGCTGGGCAAGCTACCCGGCGTTGGCCCGAAAACCGCCTCCAGGTTGGCATTTCACCTGCTGCGCACTTCGCGCGAGGAGGCGATCGCTTTGTCCGATGCGATCGTCGAAGTCCGGAGCAGGATCAGGCTATGCTCGCGGTGCTTCAACATCACCGAGGGCGACCCGTGTCCGATCTGCAGCGATCCCGAGCGCGACAACGTGATTTGCGTCGTCGAGGAGCCACTCGATGTCGTAGCTCTGGAGCGAACCGGTCAGCTCCACAGTCGATACCATGTGCTCCATGGAGCGATCTCGCCGATTGATGGGATCGGACCGGATCAGCTCCGCATCAAGGAATTGGTCAACCGCATCGAAGCGGAGCGGCCGGACGAGGTGATTCTTGCGACGAACCTCGACCTTCCAGGAGATGCGACCGCGACGTATCTCCACCGGATGTTGGGGCCGAGCGGCGTTCGGATCACGCGGCCGGCAAGCGGGCTTCCTGTGGGTGGAGATCTCGAATATGCGGACGAGCAGACGCTTGGACGTGCCCTTTTGGCCCGGCGCGTGCTGTGATTGCCGGGGGATGACAGCCGCCCTACAATGGGCGCACATGATCGAACGGCCGGTACAGGTTCGCGTTCCGCACCTCCATCGCTCAGTCGACCGAAACCCGGTCGCGTCGGATCAGGCCGCTTCCCGACCCATCAACACGGATTCGATGCAGGCCGCTGCGGGATCGACTCGCGTGGTCTGCCGAAAGCTGCGCACGCGTGATCTCCGTCACCTGGTCTCCAGCTACCGGCTCGTTCTGGTCGAGCAGCCGGATTCATTGATCACTCGCACAGGACCGCTCGGAGTAGCGCTCCATGGTCTGCGGCCCTTTAGCCGCATGCGGCCGGTCACAAACCTCGCATTTACATCATCCGATCGTTTTCTCGCGTTTGCGCAGTTCCGGCAGGGAGCGGCAGATCGGCGCTGGATTCTGTCCGGGGTGGGGCTGGCAAACGGGTTGTTCGCGCCGGAACTGGTGGCCGAGCAACTGCTGGAGTACAGCGTGAAGCGGGCCGGCAACCGCGGCGTCAAGCGCCTTTTCGCGAAGGTTCCGGGCGACTGCCCGATCCGCGAGGCGTTCGATCGCGTGGGATTTGAGAGCTACATGGCGGAGGACATCTTCGCCCTGGATGGGCCTCTCGCCACATCGCTCGAATGCGATCAGATGCGAGAGCAGGAGCCGGGCGATACCTGGGCCGTTCACCAGCTCTACCATGCCGCCGTGCCGAAGGAGGTGCAGTTCGCCGAAGCGTGGACAAGCCATCAGTGGGATACAGCCGGGCGGAAGCGGACCAAGGCAAGCGGACGGTCATTCGTCCTGGAGAATGGACACCAGATTGCTGCCTACGCACGAGTTCGCACCGGCGCAAAGGCCGCGGCGATCGAATTCATGTATCAACCTGAGTACCGCCAGGCGCTCGAGTCATTTTGCGGCGCGGTTGTTGACCGAGCGGTCCGGGAGGAGGGCGCAACTCGCGTTTTCGTCGCGGTTCGCGCCTATCAGGCAGAGTTAGTGACCGCGCTCGGCCTGCTCGGGTTTGCCAGAGTCGGTCAACAGGACCTGTTGGTCAAGTACACCGCTGCCAAGGTGGTGGCCAAAGCCAGCGAGACCATCATTCTTTCGCCATCAGATGTGCGCGAGCGAGTGCCCAAGCGCGTACCGACATTTATGCACCGGCGACCAAAAGGGGAGTCGTCGGCTCGATCCTGTTGAGTAGACGTAATAACCGATGTCTGAATGCCGGAGAGGCGAGGACGATATATTGATTGAGACACAAGGCAAGACAACGTTCTCCGCGCGAATCCACGGTTGGCCGGCTGAGCACAAGATGATCGACAACCTGGATGAGGTGCTGCTGGCCCTGCCTGTTCCGATTGCGGACGCGGTGCGGGACGAGCTGGCCACGGATCGCCACGGACCGCTGATCGAAATTGTCATGGATCTTGGGCGTCGTCCTGAGGCGCGATTCCAGAACTCTGAGAGCTACCTTTCCGAGCGTGACGTGACCCGTGACGGTATCCAGCATGTTGTCGATCGGATCGGGGTATTTGGGGACGACAACCGCGCCGGCATCGAGCGAACGCTGCATCGTATCTCCGCCATTCGTAATCGCACCGGCGCGATTGTGGGGCTGACATGTCGAGTCGGCCGTGCGGTATACGGCACGATCTCGATCATCCGCGACCTCGTCGAGGGCGGCGAAAGTGTCCTGCTGCTTGGCCGCCCAGGTGTCGGTAAAACGACGATGCTGCGGGAGGTGGCGCGCGTGCTGGCCGATGATCTCGGCAAGCGCGTGGTGATCGTCGATACCAGCAACGAGATCGCCGGCGATGGCGACATTCCCCATCCGGCAATTGGCCGCGCCCGACGCATGCAGGTCCCGACGCCGACTGCCCAGCACGCGGTCATGATCGAAGCGGTCGAGAACCACATGCCCGAAGTCATCGTGATCGACGAGATCGGGACTGAGCTCGAGGCCATGGCCGCCCGCACGATTGCCGAGCGTGGAGTGCAGCTTATTGGCACTGCGCATGGCAACACGCTTGAGAATCTGATGATGAACCCGGTGTTGTCCGATCTGATCGGCGGCATCCAGTCGGTCACGCTCTCGGACGAAGAGGCACGCCGGCGTGGAACGCAGAAGTCGATTCTGGAACGTAAGGCCCCGCCGACATTCAATGTCATGGTGGAGATCATCAGCCGAGACGAAGTGTCAGTTCACCGCGACGTCGCCCAGACCGTGGATACCATCCTGCGTGGCATCGCGGCGCGGCCGGAGCTTCGCAAGCGGAGCGATTCGGGAGAGCTGGAAATTACCAAGGCTGCTCAACCAGCGCTGCCGGGGGTCGGCAACGAGCCGAGACGTATGGCGGATCGTGAGATGCCGAGGCCACTCTCACGGGACACGCAGCCGCTCAGCCGGCCGTCCGTCGTTCAGGAGCTGGCTCCGCAGGCGGCGGGGGCGCCAGTGTCGCAGCTACCTCGCGGTCGCGGGACGCAAGCGAAACCGATCCGGATTTTTCCGTTCGGCGTGAGCCGAAACCGGCTCGAGCAGGCGATTACCCAGACCCGAATCCATGCCACCATCGTGCGGGATTTGCGCGAGGCCGACATCGTCCTGACGCTCAAGAACTACTTCCGGCAGAAGCCGCAACCCCTGCGCGATGCGGAAACGCGTGGGATTTCCGTCTACGTCCTGCGCGCGAATACCATCGTGCAGATGGAGAATGTGCTCTCATCGTTGCTGCCGGCGCCGCCCCGGCTGGCAACCGACCTTCCGGCGCCCAGCTCTCCGCGCCAGGAGACGCCGAACGTGCTCGACGCACTCGAAGAGGCGGAGCACGCCATCGGGATGGTCATGGACGGCGGACCACCAATCAGCCTGACTCCGCAAGAGTCGTACATTCGCAAGCTCCAGCATCAGCTTGCGGATCGGTATAACCTCGGCTCGCGAAGCAAGGGACGGGAGCCACACCGGCACGTCGAGATTTACCGGGCAGGGGTCAAATAGCGTAATGTCCGGCGTCTTCATCGCCTTCGAGGGAATCGACGGCTCGGGCAAGTCGACCGCCGCCCGAGCCGTCGCCGATCACCTGCGTGCCCGGGGCCTGGATGTCGTGCTCACGCGCGAGCCGGGTGGAACTGAGCCTGGCCGGGAGATCCGAGCCATCTTGCTCGAGGGCCAGAATCAACTTGCGCCGGGAACCGAGCTGCTCCTGATGTGCGCTGACCGCGCGGAGCATGTCGCGACCGTGATCCGACCCGCGCTGAACGCCGGCGCGATTGTGATCAGCGACAGGTATGCCGGATCGACGCGCGCGTACCAGGGATATGGGCTCGGCCTGGACATGTCGTCCGTAAACACCGCGATCGAAATCGCAACCGGTGGACTTTGCCCGGATCTGACAATCCTGTTCGATCTCGATCCCGAGCTGGCGCACGAGCGGCGATCGGGGGACGCGGGGCAGCTCAACCTGCTGGATGTACGCGATTTCGATTACCGAACCCGGGTCCGTGAGGGATTCCTGAAACTGGCGCAGGCGTCCGAGCGTTGGAGGGTGGTGGACGCTTCGCAGCCGCTCGACATTGTTGCCGCCCAGGCGCTGGAGTTGATCGGCGCAGTCGTCGATTGCCGTCGTGTCGGTCCATGAAGCTGATCTTCGCGGTGACCGAGCGGTCGCTGGCGGATGCGGTGATGTCCGAGTTGAGTGGTCGCGGATTTCCCGTGACCCTGGTCCATGAGGCTGGCGGATTGCTGGTGCCCGGGCAAGGTACACTGATGATCGGCGTGCCCGACAGGGACGTTGAATTCGTTCTTACGGTACTTGATCACACGTGCGGGACCCGCCTCCGCCAGGTCAGCGCACTTTTGCCTGGATCGGACCCGACCGATCTGATGATCTCAGAGCAATCTTCGGTCATCGAAGGAGGAGTCTCGATATTCGTCGTACCGGTGCGCAGATTCGAGCGTTTCGCATAGCGCTTTTCCGGGCAGACGAATCAGGCTGATGGAAGCAACAATCGCGCGAACATTGCAGGTCCTGATCGCCCTGAGTGGCGCCTATCTGGCGGCGCTCTGGGTGGTTTTGATTGTCTGGACGTACCGGGATGCCGAGTCGCGAAGCCGCAACGTCGTAACGCAGGTCTTTTCGACGATGCTGGCAGCGCTCTTCTTTGTGCCCGGCGTGCTGCTCTACATGATGCTGCGGCCAAAGGACACCCTGGATTCGACCTTCCAGCGATCCCTGGAAGAGGAATACCTCCTGCAAGACCTGGAAGCCAATGTCGCGTGCCCGAACTGCAACCGCGCGGTCAGTGAGGAGTACGTGGTCTGCCCGCATTGCCACACGAAGCTCCAGGAGGCGTGCGCAAACTGCGGCCGGGATTTTGACGTGCGCTGGTCGCTCTGCCCCTATTGTGGACATGAGAAGGGCGCCCCGCTGAGCGTAATTCGACCGGTGATCCAGCCGATCGAGCGGTTCGTCCAGAGCACGCCGGAGCCCGTGGTGCGCGAATTGCCTGCGGCGCGGGCGATCGAAGAACTGGAGGCGCAGGCGTTTTATCGGATCGAGGGACCGCCCGCGCCCGCGGCGATCACGGCCAATTCCGGGCGTGCATTTGATCGCCGCAAGACGAGGGAAATGCATCGCGCCCGCAATCTCAACGGCCGGACTGAGCAGGTCCACAGCCCAAATGGAAACGGGCATGGGCCGGCCGCGTCTACGGATGAAGAGCCGTCGCAGGCCGAACCGGCAGAAGTCGGTGTTTCAGCGAACGGCGAAACTGAGTCCTAAGGTTTGACCGGCTCCTTCAGTCGGCTCGGTACCGCGTCCGGGCGGATCTTGAAGTTGAATTTGGTCCGAAACGCCTCGTAGAAGTCCATCGAATCCAGTTGGACCAGCCGAAACAGGTGCTTACCGCGCTGGATCCGCACGACGTCCGCCTCCTGCAGTTCCGCTGTCTGGCGCCCATCCAGGATCAGCGAGCTGTCATGCTTGGTGGCGACAACCAGCTCGATCAGCGCCGACTCGGCGACGATGAATGGCGTCCGAATCGGTGAGTGACAGGAAATCGGCACGATCGCGAAGCCCTGCACCCCGGCTGTCAGAATCGGACCTCCGGCCGCCATGCAATAGGCGGTGCTCCCACGCGGCGTCGAGACGATCATGCCGTCGCCAGGGTATGTATTCACAAAATGACCGTCGATGTAGACCTCGATATCGATCATCCGGACTCCGCCCCGGATCACGACATCATTGATTGCCCATCCCTGATCGAGCGGATCGGAGCCGCGATGAACCGTGGCGGCGAGGGTGGCCGCGTCCTGAACGGAATAGAGACCTGAAACGAGGGAATTGACCGCAATCAGCCAATCGCGCTGCTCGACCATCGCCAGGAATCCGACTTTGCCGAAGTTGATACCGAAGAGCGGGATATCGGGGTACATGCTGGCCGCGCGCATCATCAATCCGTCGCCGCCGAGGACGATGATTGCCCGCAGTGTTTGCGGGGTCGCTTGCGCGAGTTCCCGCTCTGCCACGACGTCGCAGCCCATCGACTGCAACTGATCCTTGATCCTGACCGCGAGGTCGGCCGCCTCCGGCTTGCTGTACGCGGCGATGATCCCGATCGATTTGGTCATGTCGTCCCTCGTTCGCGGCTGGATTCAGTCGAGCGGCGGGTCTGAACGCCGGGCGTGAGAAATGAGGCCGGATCGTGATTGCCGGCGAATCGATACAGTGCGGCCGGGCGGTGGCTCCCTTCCCTACGGAGCCGATTTTCCGATTGCAGCAAGCGGGATGAAACAACCCGCCGGCGGAAGTTGCGCGGATCTAGCGGCCGGCCGAGGATCGTTTCATACGTTTGCTGGAGGTCGCTCAAGCTGAACGATTCCGGCATCAGGTGGAAGGCGATCGTGGTGTACCCGATCTTTGCCCGCAGCCGGACGATCGCGTAGTCCAGGACCACGCGATCGGACTGGGACAATTGACCGCGAATATCCTCAATCGGCCTCCAGGACCATTCTGCGGAGAGTTCGGGAGCTCCGGGGATCAGAGCAAGGTATGAGACGACAATCCCCGTCTGCGCCTTTTCATCGAAGCTGAACGTGTAGAGCTGCTCCATGTATCCGCGGTCAGAGCCGACCAACGTCGACAGTTGCGACTGAGCCAGTTCATCGAGCGAGGCGCCCTGGCCTGGCAGTCTGGACGGTAAGTGCGGCTCCGGGTCCAGCGAGACGGCCACAAGCAGCATTGAGTTCGAGACGGTGAGGAGGACCATTGACACCCTCGCGACCGTCACGATCTGCTCATTTATTGTCGTCTCATCCGCGGCATGCATGGCGTCATCCCTGCAAGCTTTCGACCGGACTGCCCCACAACCA
>DASQCG010000421.1:0-5739 GCA_035634825.1 Thermomicrobiales bacterium
CAGGGTCCCGACACCACCAACGGCCTCCCCACAGTTCCCCAACAAATCCGCCGGGAGCTGGTCCGGCGCGCTCAGCCGATTCCCGGTCGGTTCACAGGATTCGCCAAGGGGTGCGGAGCAGGATGTCCCCTATCGGACCCATCGGCGTGGAAAGCGACATCCGCACCGGGGCTAGGCAAGGAGACTGCAATGAACCAGACATCCAGCAATACCACACACGAAGATGAGAGCCGGACGGCAGGACTGGCGCTGGCCGGCGCGATTGCCATCTGCGAGCTGATCATGCTGACCCTGGTGATCTGCTACGCCACGGGCATCGGCCCTATCTCGACGTAGCGCAATCCAGCCCCGCCGGGCGTTTTTAACCCCCGGCGGGGCTGCGGATCGCTGTTCAATCGGGCAGTTGCTACTATTGCTGTGCCATTTATTGGCTTTTGGATGCCCGGGATCGTTTGAGGACGCGGCAACATGGCCAATACGCGCGGATCGTTTGGCGACCTCCTGCGCCACTACCGCACGCTGGCCGGGATGAGCCAGGAGGCGCTGGCCGAGCGGGCCGGGTTGACTTCGAACGCGATCGGCAGCCTCGAGCGCGGTGAGCGCCGCCGGCCCCATCCCCACACAATTCGCTCGCTGGTCGATGCCCTCGGATTGACGGACGAGCAACGGTCCGAACTGATCGGCGCGACCGGTCAGCATGGTGCGTCGGCGCCGGATGCGGCGGCGGCCCCTGCGCCGCCTCAATCCAGCACGCTCCCCGCGCCGCCGACACCCCTGATCGGGCGGGATCAAGCGGTCGCGGAGATCACCGCGATCCTGCGCCGCCCAGAGGTCCGCCTCGTCACCCTGACCGGGATCGGCGGCGTCGGCAAGACCCGGCTCGCGCTCGAAGTCGCCCGGTTGACAGCGGCCGACTGGCCGGACGGTGTCGTTTTCGTCCCGCTCGCGCCGATCCTCGACCCGGGTTTGCTGATTCCGACCATCGGCCGCGCGCTCGGACTGCAGGAAACGCGCAGCGAGCTGATGCGGGAGCAGATCTTCGGGCATCTGCGCACCCGCCGGATGCTGCTCGTCCTCGACAACATGGAGCATTTGCTCGATGCCGTCGGAGAGATCGCCGACCTGCTCGCCGCGACGGAGGCCCCGGTTGTGCTGGTCACCAGCCGCCGCCCGCTCCAGATTCGCGGCGAGGTGGATGTGGCGGTCGAGCCGCTCGCGATCGGTCTCGGCTCCGGCGCGGCAATCGATCTTTTTGCCGCCCGCGCCCAGGACGTCAACCCGACCTTCCGGCTCACGGCCGACAATGCCGAGACCGTCACCACGATCTGCCGGCAGCTTGGCGGATTGCCGCTCGCAATCGAACTTGCGGCAGCGTGGATGCGCACTCTGACCCCGGCTGATCTCCTGACCCGGCTCAACCACGTGCTCAGCGTCGGGGGTGCGCGGGATTTGCCGACCCGGCAGCGCACGATGCGAGCCACGCTCGACTGGAGCCATGGCCTGCTCAGCGCCGCGGAGCAGCTCCTGTTCCGGCGACTGGCCGTCTTCTCCGGCGGCTTCACGCTCGAGGCGGTCGAGGCTGTCTGCCCGGATGCGCTCCACCCGACAGATGAGGTGCTGGCGTCATTGAGCGGCCTGATCGAGCACTCGCTCGTCAAGGCGCACGCGGGGACGACGCCGCGCCGATACGGGATGCTGGAGCCGGTTCGCCAATACGCCGGCGAGTACCTGGCGGCGAGTGGCGAGGGCGCGGTGCTGCGGCGGCGCCATGCCGACTACTTCCTGGCCCTGGCGGCGCAGGCCGAGACCGGGCTGATTGGCCACGACCAGGCCCACTGGCTCTCGCGCTTCGACGCCGAGCACCCCAATCTGCGGTCGGCGCTGCGCTGGCTGACCGACACCGGAGAGCACGAGCAATTGGTCGACCTGTTCTGGCGGACAACGCAGTTCTTCGTCACCCGCGGCCACTTCAACGAGGGCGCGCGCTGGCTCGAGCCGGTCCTGACCCACGATGAGCAGATGAGCGACGTGAGCCGAATCCGGGCCCGATTTTCGATTGCCTACCTCATAACGGGGCAGGGTAGGCTGGAGGAGGCGATCCAGCATTGCGCCGACGGAGCGGAGATCGCGCAGGCAGCGGGCGAGCTCCGGCTGGCCGCGATGTGCCATGGCCTCGCCGCCGGACTCGGCACGTATCTCGGTGATGCCGAGGCGACCAGGCCGCACGCCGAGGCCGCCGCGGCCTGGTACGACACGAATCCGATCGACTGGCCGGTCCTCGGCTCGCAGGTCTACCGGGCGGGACGGGCCATGGAACAGGGCGACTTCCCGGCGGCGGTCGAGGTGCTCGAGCGGGCCGAGGCTGCCTTGCGCGATGCCGGCTACTGGTGGCACCTGATGCACATCCTCAATTTCCGCAGCCAGGTCGCGATCGCCCAGGGTGATGCCTGGCAGGCGGCCCGAACCTGCCGGGACTCGATCGAAGTCGGCGCCCGGATCGGCGTGACTCTGACCCTGCCGGACACGCTCGCGATCCTCGGATTGGCGCTCTCCCTGATCGGTGAACCGGAGCAGGCGGCGCGGATGTTCGGCGCGGTCGAGGCATTGCGGGAGCGGCTGGGCGATCTCCTGATCGTCTCTTCCCGGCGGGACATGTACGAGCAGGCGTTGGCCCGGATCGTCGCGGAGATCGGCGACCAGGCGATGGCCGAGGCCTGGCAGGAGGGTCGCATCGCGCCGCTCGACGACGTGGTCACCGACTCCCTCGCCCCATTCGCGGAGATTGCGTCCGCTTGATCGCGGTCGACGTAGTCATAGAATGAGCGTACGACTTGTAACATCGCCTCGCTGAATTACCAGGCGCCGTCAATCTCCAGGCCAGATTCCGGTCCCCGCTGACTCTCGCTGGCATGTGATCCGGCCCCCGCGCCAGGAAGGACTCGCATAATGTTTCGGCTCGTTGCTGTCCTGGGACTGCTACTTATCAGCGGCATCATCTCGATTGCCCAGAGTCCGCCACAGTCCGTGGAAGCGATTCAGGCGACGCCAACGGCCTCCGGTGACCTCGTGTTCACGGCGGTGGCCGACGCTCGGGTTGAAGCGGCATCGCCCGGCAGCAACTACGGCGGATCGCCGAAACTTCGTGCTGACGGCGGGAAGGATCCGGCCGTCGAGAGCTATCTGATGTTCTCGGTCAAAAACGTGTCCGGGCCGATCGGGCGCGCCGTCCTCCGCATATTCGTGACATCCGACACCAAAGCGGGACTGGCCGCCTACGTCACCGATTCGAGCTGGGCGGAGACGGGGATCACCTGGGACAATCGCCCGGCACGCGCCGTTGACCCGGTTGCCACCGCGGGCAAGGTGACGACCGGCACGTGGGTCGAGTTCGACGTGACGGCAATCGTCACCGCCAATGGCACCTACAGCTTTGTGCTTGCGACCAGTTCCTCTGACGGCCTGAACTTCAGCGCACGAGAAGCAGGGGACTCGGCACCTCAACTGGTCATTACTCCCGGTGACCGCAGTTCAACTCCAATGGCAGCGGCATCGCCAATCGGCACGCCGGTCAGCGGTGACACGGCCACTGTGCTCGCGGCCGGCGACGTCACCTCGTGCAGCTCGAAGGGTTCGAAGGCGACCGGCGAGCTGATCTCGTCTCGGCCGGGCGCGGTTCTGGCGCTCGGCGATCTGGCCTACCCCTCGGGAGCGGCGGACACGTTCAAGCACTGCTACGACCCGGTCTGGGGCAGCTTCAAGGATCGGACCTACCCGGTTCCGGGAAATCACGATTACGGAACGGCCGGCGCGGCCGGGTATTTCCAGTATTTCGGCGCGGCGGCGGGTGACCCTGCCAAGGGGTACTACAGCTACGATCTCGGCAGTTGGCACATCGTGGCACTCAACTCCAATTGCGCCCAGATCGGCGGATGCGACGCTGGATCACCCCAGGAGCAGTGGCTCCAAGAGGATCTGGCGGCGCATCCGAACGCGTGCACGCTTGCCTACATGCACCACCCGCGCTACTCCTCGGGGCCGCACGGCGACAACTCGGCCGTCCAACCCCTCTGGCAGGACCTGTACGACTTCAATGCCGAGCTGGTCCTGGTCGGACATGATCACGACTACGAGCGCTTCGCTCCGCAAGACGCGAACGGCAACCTGGACCAGAACCGGGGTATCCGGGAGTTCGTGGTGGGTACCGGGGGAGTGAGCGAATACGAGTTCGGCACGCCCAGGCCAAACAGCGAGATTCGGCATACCGCGACCTTCGGCGTGCTGGAGTTGACCCTGCGGCCGACCGGCTATGACTGGACCTTCCTGCCAGCGGGCGACGGCACATTCACCGACAGCGGCAGCGGCACGTGCCACGACGCCAACGGTCCGCTCGCTGGGGGAGGATCAATCGCAGTCTGGGCCTCGAGCGCCGGGATAAGGGCGATCTGGCGGCGAGAAGCGGTGGGCTTGGTCGGTTAGAGCGCGTTGGCGGCGCCGCGTTTTGTGGATTTGGAGGGATACGTTAGGATGGGATGTCGATTAGTCGACCACGCCTGACGTATCGAATCCGCATATCCCGGAGACCATGACGCACACCGATCCGAGCACCGCCGATGTTACGGCGCTCTCGACCACTGCCCTGATCCGGCGCTTCGCCGCCTATTACCGGCCGCATCGGCGCCTGTTCCTGCTCGATTTCTCGAGTGCGGTCGTCTCCGGCGTGCTCGAGCTGGCTTTCCCGATCGCGGTCGGGATCCTGATCGACCGTCTCCTGCCGGGCGAGAACTGGGGCCGGATCCTGCTCGCGTCGATCGGCGTGCTCTTCGTCTACATGCTCAATACCGGGCTGATCGTGGTCGTCAACTACTGGGGCCACGTGCTCGGCATCAGCATCGAGACCGAGCTGCGCCGCCGCAGCTTCGACCACCTCCAGAAGCTCTCCTTCCGTTTCTACGACGATCAGAAGACCGGTCACCTCGTCGGCCGCGTGACCAAGGATCTGGAGGAGATCGGCGAGGTCGCGCATCACGGGCCGGAGGATGCCTTCATCGCGGTCATGACCTTCATCGGCGCTTTCCTGCTGATGTTCACGGTCAACGTCCAGCTCGCTCTGATCACGACCGTCATCGTCCCGATCACCGTCGTCGTGACCACCCGCTACGGTGGCCGGATGACCCGAACCTGGCGCGCGCTGTTTCGGCGGGTTGGCGAGTTCAACGCGCGGGTCGAGGAGAACGTAGGCGGGATCCGCGTCGTCAAGGCCTTCGCCAACGAGGAGCACGAGCGCCGCCTCTTCGCGCAGGACAACGCCCGCTACCGCGACACCAAGCTCGTCGCCTACCGGTTGATGGCGGCCAGCACGGCCCTCAGCTACCTGAGCATGCGCACGACCCAGATTGTGGTCATGATCGCGGGCAGCTACCTCGTCCTGCATGGCCGGCTCTCGAATGGCGAATTTGTCAGCTTCCTGCTCCTGGTCAACGTCTTCTTCCGGCCGGTCGAGAAGATCAACGCCGTGCTCGAGATCTACCCGAAGGGCATCGCCGGCTTCCGCCGCTACCTCGAGCTGCTGGCGACCGAGCCGGACATCGTCGACGCGCCGGAGGCGATCGACGTCGGCACGCTGCGCGGCGAGATCCGGTACGAGCATGTCTCGTTCGGGTACATCCCGGACCGGCCGATCCTGACCGATCTGAACCTGACCATCCATGCCGGGGAGACGATTGCCTTCGTTGGGCCCTC
>DASQCG010000422.1:0-3031 GCA_035634825.1 Thermomicrobiales bacterium
CACCGTCATCGGCCGGATGCGCCTTGCCCGAGAAGACGATCTGAACCGGGCGATCGGGGTTATTGAGGATAGCGGCCAGGCGATCCGGATCGTGGAACAAGAGCGTTGCTCGCTTGTAGGTTGCGAAGCGGCGCGCGAAGCCAATGGTCAGCACCTTCTCCTCCAGGAACGGACCGCCGGAGAGCACTTGACCAGAATCGCCGCCGTTCACCCATCTCTGCCGGAGCCGCTCGCTAAGGATGTCCAGCAATCGTCGCTTCCGGCCGGAATGCGCCTGCCAGAAGACATCGTCGGGAATTCCGCGCACACCGCGCCAGATATCGGGATCTGCCTGGTGATCCCGCCATTCGGGTCCGAGGTGCGCATCGAGCATCCGGGCGATCCGCGGTGCGATCCAGGTCTGCAGGTGGACGCCGTTGGTGATGTGCCGGATTGGCACATCCTCGATCGGGCGCTCAGGCCAGATCCCACGCCACATCTGCCGAGTCACCTCGCCGTGCTTCTGGCTCACGCCGTTGCGGTAATCGGACAAGCGCATCGATACGGCCGTCATGTTGAAGTCGTGGCCGGTTTGATCGAAGCTGCCCATCGCATAGAACGCATCCCGGCTGATTCCGAGCTGCGGCCAGAAGTGACCGAAGTAGCGATCCATCAGCTCAGGGCTGAAATGGTCGTGCCCAGCCGGGACCGGCGTGTGCGTCGTAAAGACAGTGGTCGCCGCGACAAGCTTCTTGGCGTTCTCAAACGTCTCACCAGCGACGACATACTCCCGCAGGCGCTCCAGCAGGCTGAATGCAGCGTGGCCCTCGTTCGCATGCCAGTAAGCCGGGGCGCAACCAAGCGCGCGGAGAGCGCGGACACCGCCAATGCCGAGGATCATCTCCTGGCGCAGCCGATGTTCACGGTCACCACCGTAGAGGCGCGACGAGACGGTGCGCGTCCACTCCGGGTTGCCTTCAACATCCGAGTCAAGCAAGAAGAGCTGCACGCGCCCGACCCGCACCTTCCAGATCGCGAGCTTGATCGGGTTATCCGGGTCCTCGAGCGCGAGATCGATCAGGATCGGTAGGCCGTTCTCGTCCAGCATCTGGGTCGTCGGCTCGGAGTGTGGCTCGAGGTTCGGCGTTACGTCCTGCTGCCAACCGTCCGGTGTCAGGCGCTGGCTCAGATACCCCTGCCGATAGAGCAGCGACACGGCGCAGACCGGCAAACCGAGATCGCTCGCCTCCTTGATGTGATCGCCGGCAAGGACACCGAGACCACCCGAGTAGATCGGAAGGGAGCGATAGAGCCCGAACTCGGCTGAGAAATAAGCCGCGATCTTGCCACGCAGGTGCGGCGCATGTTGAGCGACCCAAGTCTGATCTTCGGAGTCGAGGTAAGTTTCAAAGCGGGCCATGACCGCGTCGTACGCCTTGAGGAACTCGGCGTCGAAGGATGCCCACTGCAACCGCTCCGGATCGACGCGATACAGAAAGAGCACCGCGTTCTCGCCGACTCGCTCCCAGACGAATCGATCGATGCGGCGGAACAGGTAACGCGCCTCGGGATTCCAGCTCCACCAAAGGTTATAGGCGAGCTGCTCCAGGCCCTTGATCCGCTCTGGCAGATTCAGGTCGTTATCGGTTGTGACGTCCAAACTGGGCTCCTCCGGCACGAAGCACGCGGCGCAGGCCGATGCACCGAACCTTCTTCATTGAAGTTCCTTCCGGGACCTTAGGCTAACACACCATTTGTGCAATTGAACGGCAAATACCGCTGTTGACAGTGGCCGCGTCACAGCGTAGGTTCCCATGGTCTGAACTGACTCACGAACGCTACCCAGGAGCTCCGCCAATGGCTGTCGAAGTTCGTACCCGCAATGCGTGGGATCTCGTCGTGGCCGGCCTGGCCGCCGAGGGCGTGAAGTACGTCTTCGGCTTGCCTGGCGACCCCCGCCACCTCTACGACGCGCTCGAGACGACCGACGTTCCGAATGCGCCGAAAGCGATCGGCGTCCGCTATGAGACTTCAGGCGCGTTCATGGCAATGGCCTTCGCCCGCGCCACCGGCCAGCTTGCGGCCTGCTTCGGCTGCCCTGGCCCCGGTATCGCCAACCTCGTGCCCGGAATCCTTGAGGCCTTTTCGGGATGCACGCCGATGTTGGTCCTCGGCGTCCGCGCCAGCCGGCAGACCGACGGGATGGGCGCATTCCAGGAAACCGACCACATCGGCATGCTCCGCCCGATCACCAAATGGGCTACTACGGTTGAAATTCCGGAAAAGGTCGCCTGGACGATCCGGAGAGCAGCCCATATCGCCCGCACTGGCAAGCCCGGACCGGTCTATGTGGAACTGCCGGCCGACGTTGCATTCTCTGAATTCGACGATATCGACTATCAGCCAGCACCCAACGTCGCCCCGCCCGCACCTAACGCGGAGTCAATTCGGGCGGCAGCCGATCTGATCGAGAACGCCGCCAAGCCCTTGATCATCGTCGGTGGCGGCGCCTATCTGTCCGGCGCGGGTAGCGCGATCGGCGCGCTCGCCTCGACATATGGCATCGCAATTCAGACGACGCCGGCTGGGCGGAGCACGGTCGAAGAGACGCACCCGCTCTTCGTCGGGCTGACCGGCCTCTATCGGACGACGATCCCGCGCGAAATCTTCGAGCAGTCGGACCTGATCATCACCGCCGGCTCGCGGATGGAGGAGTTCCAGGGCGGCTTTCTGGCTCGGCCGAGCGATCCGAAGATTATCCAGATTGACATCGACCCGTTCGAGATCGGCCGCAACTGGCTCCCGGACGTCGCGATCGAGTCCGATTGCCGGTTGGCTATCGAATCGCTCCACGCCGAGCTGGCCCGGCGAAATCACTCGCCGCTGGTCAATCGGATCGCCGAAATCCACTCGCGCCGCAATACCGCCATCGCCGATGCCGCTGCCGACGCCATGGCCCCGGTCGACAAGGGCGAGATGCCCCTTGCCGGCAAATCGGTCGTCCACATGATCAACGAGGTCTTCGGCGACAAGACGATCCTGGTCAAGGAGA
>DASQCG010000423.1:0-4265 GCA_035634825.1 Thermomicrobiales bacterium
GGCTCATTGCGCGCTGCCGAAAGCGCCACAACCGCATCACGGGTAAAGCCCGTCAATTTCTGCGTCTCAGTTATTGTCATCTTGTCCTCTCAGGTTTTGGGTTTTAGGTTTTAGGTTTTGGAAAGCGCGGTCGAGATCGGGTCAATTCCGAAAACCGAACCCCGAAAACCTAAAACCCAGAACCTAAAACCCAAAACCGGGCTTTAGCCCACTGACCCTTCCATCTCAAGCTGAATCAGCCGGTTGAGCTCGACCGCGTACTCCAGCGGGAGTTCCTTCGCGATCGGCTCGATGAAGCCGTTCACGATCATGCTCATCGCCTCGTCCTCGCTCAGGCCGCGGCTTTGCAGATAGAAGATCTGCTCATCCGCCACCTTGGAGACGGTCGCCTCGTGCCCAACCGAGACCTCTTCTTCCTCGATCTCGATGTACGGGTAGGTATCGGTCTTGCTGGTCTCATCGAGCAGCAGCGCGTCACAGACGACGTTGCTCTTCACGTCGCGCGCGCCCTTGTAGACCTTGACCAGACCGCGATAGCTGCTGCGGCCGGTCCCCTTGGAGATCGACTTCGAGATGATCTGGCTCGAGGTGTGCGGCGCGACGTGCACCACCTTGCCGCCGGCATCCTGGTGCTGATCGTCGCTGGCGAAAGCCACCGAGAGGATCTCGCCCCGGGCGCCCTCCTCCATCAGCCAGACCGCCGGGTACTTCATGGTCAGCTTGGAGCCGAGGTTGCCGTCCACCCACTCCATGGTCGCGTTCTTGTAGGCCGCGGCCCGCTTCGTGACCAGGTTGTAGACGTTCTTCGACCAGTTCTGGATCGTCGTGTAGCGGCAGCGCGCGCCCTCCTGGACGATGATCTCGACCACGGCCGAGTGCAGCGAGTTGCTGGAATAGGTCGGCGCGGTGCAGCCCTCGACATAGTGGACGTAGCTGCCCGGCGCACAGATGATCAGGGTCCGCTCGAACTGGCCCATGTTCTCGGCATTGATCCGGAAGTAGGCCTGCAGCGGCACCTCGACGCGGACGCCCTCCGGCACGTAGATGAACGAGCCGCCGGACCAGACCGCTGAGTTCAGCGCGGCGAACTTGTTGTCATTCGCCGGGATAACCGTGCCGAAATACTGCTTGACCAGCTCCGGGTACTCGCGCACGCCCGCATCCATGTCCAGGAAGATGACGCCCTGGGCCTGCAGGTCCTCGCGCAGCGAGTGGTAGATGACCTCCGACTCGTACTGGGCGCCGACACCGGCCAGGAACTTGCGCTCCGCTTCCGGGATGCCCAGCCGCTCGAAGGTGTTCTTGATGTATTCCGGAACCTCGTCCCAGGTCTTGCCCTGCTTCTCGGACGGCCGGATGTAATAGAAGATGTCGTCGAAGTTGATCCCGCTGAGGTCGCCGCCCCAGTTCGGCATCGGCCGCCTGATGAAGTGGTCGTATGCCTTGAGGCGGAACTCGAGCATCCAGTCGGGCTCGCCCTTCATCCTCGAGATTTCGAGCACCGTTTCGCGGTCAAGCCCGCGCTTGCTCTTGAAGAAATAGTCTTCCTCGTCGCGGAAGCCGTACTGGTACTCGCCGATATCGACTTGCGGCTTTGGTGTCGCAACCATTGATCGCTCCTTGCTGCCTGCGGCCTATACCGCGGCAGAGATCTCGGCGCGGAGAGTCTCGTAACCCTTCGCCTCGAGCTCATGCGCCAACTCGGGACCGCCTTCCTTGACGATCCGGCCGTCCATCATGATGTGGACGAAGTGCGGCTTGATGTGGTTGAGCAGCCGCTGGTAATGGGTGATCAAGAGGATGCCCATCTCGGGACCGGCCAGCGCGTTGACACCCTCGGAGACGACGCGCAGCGCGTCGATGTCGAGTCCGGAATCGGTCTCATCGAGGACCGCCATGGCCGGCTCAAGCAGCGCCATCTGCAGGATCTCAGCTCGCTTCTTCTCGCCGCCCGAGAAGCCCTCGTTCAGATAGCGGGTAGCGAAGGCATCGTCCATCTTGAGGAGCGCCATCTTCTCGCGCATCAGCTTGCGGAACTCACGTGGGGCCAGCTTTGCGACGCTACCGCCGTTCGCGGCGGAATCCTCGGCGCGGGCATTGCGGACATTGGTGACCGCCATCCGCAGGAAGTTCGCCATCGAGACGCCCGGGATGACCGTCGGGTACTGGAAGGCCAGGAACAGGCCCTTGCGCGCCCGTTCATCCGGCTCCCACTCGAGGATGTCCTCGCCCTGGTAGCGGATGCTGCCCTCGGTGACCTCATATGAAGGATGACCGGCGATGACATAGGCGAGCGTGCTCTTGCCAGAGCCGTTCGGTCCCATCAGCGCGTGGATCTCGCCCTGGTTCACCGTCAAATCGACGCCCTTGAGGATCTCTTTGTCCTCAATAGAGACGTGCAGGTTCTCGATCTCAAACATCGGGGTGCTCATCGAACAGACTGTCCCTCCTGATGGATGGTTATGCGTCCCGAATGACGCGTACTCACGAATGGGATGATCGGGATTCCGACCGGCAGGTCGGACATTGCCCCGAAAACACGGTGTGATGGCTGGTGATGGCGAATCCGCTGCGGTCTTCGGCGACATGGCGGGCCATCAGCGCGACCGGCACCTCGACATCGAACAGCGCGCCGCAGATATTGCAGTGCACGTGGTCGTGTCGGTCGGTACGGCGGTCGTAGCGGCTCGCCTGGTCGGCGAAGGTCAGCTCCTGGATCAGGCCATGGGCCACCAGCAGGTGCAGGGAGCGGTAGACCGTGCCGTACCCGATCCGGGGATCCTTCTGCCGCACCAGCTCGAAGATCTCGGCGGCGGTCAGATGCCGATCGGCATTCGTGACGACGTCGAGCACCAGCAGTCGCTGGGCCGTCGGCCGGAACGCCTTCTCGGGCAAGGTGGATTTGGAATCGCGAACGGTATCGGCCATATCACTCCAGGAAACCGAGACCAACTTGAGAATGAGTCTCGTTTCCGGAGATTAATTCTAGTAGATAGGTCAGAATTCCGCCACCGCCATTGTAGGCAAGCAGACGAGCAGGCGAGCAGCAAGGGCGCGACAACGAAATGTAGGGGTTTGCCGTGGCAAACCCGCCGCCCTCGTAGCGTCGCATCGCAATGCGATAGGACACAGATACTGCGTCCCGCCCCGGCCGGGAAGATTTGGCGTGCCACGCGGGGCCGTTCGCATCCGACTGCGCAGAATTACGGGGCAGAAACGTCGTCATCCGCACACGACGTCTCGCCAATAACCGTGAAGTCGTCTGAATACACTTCCAGTCCGCCGATAGCAGCCCTGATCAGCGTTTTGTCACCGTTCAACTCGAGCACCCAGATTGACACGTAATTCCGGAATCCAAGCTGGATCCCGCAGGCGTCATGATTGGTCCCTTCGCCGACGACAGCCACCGCTCGCCCGTCTGAGAGGAGACCGACAAAATACAGCTCCAATGGAAGCGAACCCCGTGTTCGCGCACCGGATCCAAAGCACAGAAGCGCAAGCGGGCTTGCCTGGACTTGAAATCGGTCTTCGGCATCGCAGAGCCAGGTATAGGAAGTGCTGTCAATAAACCCGATTATGGCCATCGTGTTCCCTGTAGCAGCGCAACGAGACCAAGTCGCAAGGAAACGCTCGACTTGTTCGCTCGTAATGGTCGGCGCACGCGGAATATCGCCGTAATCGTCGAAAACGACGTTACCGAACACAATGGTGTGGCCGTCAAGGGAAACATCGGAGACCTGACCGGAATCTCCGGGTTCGATGGATAGATCTACTCGGTAGGGCGACCCTTGGTAGCCATGGATGTCGGGGAACTGGCCCTCCAGTGCCGCAGGTTCCGGTTCGCGCAGGCTCTGCGTCGTCGGATCAAACATGGAATGGAAGTCGTAGTCGAAGCACTCGGATGTTTGCGGGTGGGAGGAATGGGCGCCAGAGGACACGGACGTCGTTGCGGCGCGAGTGGTGCCCGACGAAGCAAGCGGAAGCAACGCCACGACAGACCAAAAGAAGACAATCGCTCCGAGTCGCATTTGATTCACTGGCAAATACCTCGACTGGCATTTCATCAAAACTGAAGGTTCGGCACAATTGCGACGACGCTAAGCGCCAGGCCACAATTTACCTACAGCTCGGCACCGCCCGGCGCGTCCCAATTCCGCCTCCAGGAAATTACACCGCCGGTCACCAATTGGGAAGTTCTGGGGATATCTGATCGTCCCTTCTCTGCCATGCTGGGTACTCTTGAGTGCCAGACGCGTCCACTTCAA
>DASQCG010000424.1:0-3708 GCA_035634825.1 Thermomicrobiales bacterium
TCGAGATCAGGGTGAGCGCGGCGGATGACATGCCGGTGCTGTATGTCGACGCGTCGCGGTTGGTCCAGGTGCTGATCAACCTGCTGGACAACGCGATCAAGTTCTCGCCGCGTGGGGCGGCTATCGACGTCTGCGCGCGGGAATTTGATGGTGAGATCTCTATTGCCGTCGCGGACCATGGGACCGGCATCGCGCCAGAAGATCTCTCGCGGATCTTCGAGCGGTTCTACAAGTCGGATCGGTCCCGCCATTCGGGTGGCACAGGACTCGGCCTGGCGATTGCGAAGCACATCATGACTGCCCACGGCGGGCAATTGACCGCCACAAGCGAAGTCGGGCGGGGATCGGTCTTCACTGTCACCCTGCCTGTGACTGAAGGATCAGCGACGACCTGAGCGTGGATCGAGCGCGTCCTGAATGCCGTCGCCGAGGATATTGAAGGCGAAGACGGTCAGTGTGAGGGCGACGCCGGGGAAGGTGATGTACCACCACGCATCCCGGAAGTAGTTGCGTGCGGTCGAGAGCATCAATCCCCATTCGGACGACGGCGGCTGCGCGCCGAGGCCGACGAAGCTGAGCGAGCTGGTGGTCAGGATCGCGTAGCCGACGTCGAGCGAGACCTGAATGATCACGACCGACATCGCGTTCGGCATGATGTGCTTGGAGAGGATGCGCGACGACGGGAGTCCGATGCTGCGCGCGGCATCGACATAGTCGCGCTCGCGGATCGTCAGCACCTGACCTCGCACGAGCCGGGCGTACCACGGCCAGAAGACGGTTGCCAGCGCCAGCATCGTGTTGCGCAGGCTCGGGCCGAGGGTGGCGGCAATGGCAATGGCCAGCACGAGCGCCGGGAACGCCAGGAACATGTCCGTGATCCGCATCATGATCTCGTCGACCCAGCCGCCGAAGAAGCCGGAAATGGCTCCAACGATCACGCCGACAACGACCGAGATGCTCAAGACGATCACGGCGACCATCAGCGAGTCACGCGCGCCGGCGAGTACGCGACTGAAGACATCGCGCCCTTGCTCATCCGTGCCGAGCAGATGGGTGCTCGAAGGGGCGACGAGTTTCGCGTTGATGATGTCGCCCTTGGCGGTTGGATCGTATGGCGCGATCGCGGAGCCGAATATCGACAGGAACAGGAACAGCATCACCAGGCAGAGGCCGATGAAGTTCAGCCGGTTGCCGATCAGGAAACGTCTCAGGTTCCGCAGGGTCATGTTCTGGGCGCGGCGACTGCCGCCAACCTGACCGAGGGTGGACAGGTCTTCCGCTTCGAATGCGACGCTGCGCGGGGCGTGGGCCTGTTCGGCGCTCATTGATAGCTGATCCTCGGGTCAAGGAAGAGGTAGAGAATATCAACGACGAGGTTCATCAGCACAAAGATCACCGCTACGATCAGCGTTGTTGCCATGATCGCGTTGTAATCGACCTGCCGGATTGCATCCACGGAGTATCGACCAATCCCCGGCCAGGAGAAGATTATCTCGACCAGGAATGCGCCCGAAAGCAGCAACCCCACTTGCAACCCGAGCTGAGTGACCGTCGGCAGCAGCGCGTTCTTGAGCGCATGCCGGTTGACTACCGCGCTCTGGCCAAGCCCCTTGGCGCGGGCAGTGCGAATGTAATCCTGGTTGAGGACTTCGATCATACCGCCGCGGACCATCCGGGTGACGACGGCGATCGCGCCGTACGTCAGCACCGCCACCGGCAGGATCAGATGCTCAACCGACAACCAAAAGAGATGGATATCACCGTGGAGCAGCGAATCGACCGTGTAGAGCGAAGTGATTGTGCCCGGAGGATCGACGCCATTCGGGAGGCGTTGACCATCCGGCAGCCATTGGAGCTTGCCGTAGAAGAGGAACTGCACCATCAGCGCCAGCCAGAAGACCGGCAAGGCCAGGCCGGTGATTGAGATAAAGCGGGAAATGTGATCGATAATCGAGTCTCGCTTAACCGCCGAAGCTACTCCCAGCGGTACACCTAACACGGTCGAGATAATGAAGGCATAGAGCCCCATCTCCAGTGTCCCGGGCAGGTACCGGCGGAGGTCGCTGGAGACATCTCGCCGGGTCGAGGTGGACTTGCCGAAGTCGCCGTGGAGCACGCCCCAGGCATAGTCGACGTATTGCTTCGGGTATGGATCATTCAGGCCCATGGCCTCGCGCTGCCGGTCGACCTGCGCCTTGCTGGCGCGGGGACCGAGCATCATGCGGGCAGGGTCGGCCGGGATGATTCTCGAGATGGTGAAGGTAATTAACGAGAGACCGAACAACACCACCACGAGAAACAGCAGGCGGCGAACGATGAGTCGAACGATCAACCTTTGAGACCTTTCCGGACGCTCCGGGGCAGTGGCGAGTCACCGCCCCGGACGTGCGCCGAATTCTATGCGAGTTCCCGGTAGTACCGGTGGAAGAAATACTGCTCGATGTAGATCGGGTTGATCTCGATGCCCTTGATCGTCGCGTCGGCGACGGTGGTGTAGAGCACCTGGCCGATGAAAATCGCGGCCGGATCCTGGCGAATCAGGATGTCCTGGATCTCCTTCATCAGTGTGTCCAGCTCGGTGAGATCGGTTGAGACCTCAGCCTGTTTCATAAGATCAGCGTTCTGCGGGTTGTTGTAGTAGCCGCCGTTGCTGCCACCACCGCCCGCTGCTTCGATCAGGAAGTTCGGAGCGAGCTGATTCCAGCCGTCATTGTAGTCCGGCCACCATGCCCAGAGACCCATCAGGTGCGGCTTTTCTTCGGCCGGGGCATCGCCATAGACGATGTCCTCCTGGGTTGTCGTGTCGACCGCTGAGATATCCATCGTCACGCCGATCTGGGCGAGGTTTGCCTGGAAGAGCTCGGCGATTGTCTTGGACCGAACGCTCTCGCTATCGATGCTGAACGTGATCGAGTCTCCATTTACAAGGCCAGCCGTTTCGAGCAATGCCTTGGCCTTGTCGAGGTCAGTCGTGTAGACGAATGCGTTCGGATCGTACCCCTGCATGTTGTCGGGGATTGGCCCGGTTCGTTTGACCGTGTCCTTATAGACTCCCTTGACGATCTCATCATACGGGAAGGCCCAGCAAAGACCCTGGCGAGCTTCGAGCGAGAGGGTGACCCAGTTCATGATGATCCAGTCCACACGTGTGGTTGGATAGGTGAGGACCTGCAAAGTCGGCACGTTACGCAGCGCCGCATAGTCCTCCTCTGTCATGTCATTGGTGGCGAGATCGATCTCGCCATTCTCGGCGAGCTGGCGCCGGGTTGCGTTCTCAGGCACGACGCGAATCTCGATCGTATGGAAGCCGCCCTCAAGCATCTGGCCCCAATACCCGTCGTGCCACTCGAGCTTCAGCCCCTCTGTGAAGTTGTTCTCCACAAGCTTGTAGGGACCGGTGCCGTCGGCATTCGTCAGGAACCACTCGTGGGCCCACGGGTCGTCGGCGGTCTTGTTCTCCTCGACTCGCTTCATATTCACCACGAAGGGGCCGTAGGAGGAGGCCATCGCCGCCATGAACAGAGGCTCAGCCTTCGGCAAATTGAACGTAAACGTCGTGGCGTCCTGCACGGTGATCATGTTCTCGGGATCGTCGCAGAACCGGGAGATCACCAGGTACGGACCCATTTCCAGGCGGCGGAAGCGGACAAATGAGTCCTTGACGGCCTGGGCGTCGCAGTGCGTTCCGTCATGGAACGTGGCATTTGC
>DASQCG010000425.1:0-5247 GCA_035634825.1 Thermomicrobiales bacterium
AGCAAATATCAAGCGCACGCTGGACGGCGAGCTCTATTTCTACGGCCGCATCTTCGGCTTCGAGCCGGCGGACCAGATCGATCCTATCCCGATCGCCAACCTCGACTAACGGTGGCAAATACGACCCAAACACCGGCGGTGACGCTGCGCGCGAAAGGCAGTCGGCTCGAGGGGGAATCGGTCGCCTACCTGGCCCTGGTCACCACCGCGGTCATTTGGGGCACGACCGCGATCGGCATCAAGGTCGCACTTGAGACCTACCCGCCCTTCATCCTCTCGGTCGGGCGCTGGCTGATCTCGCTCGCGATCATGCTGCCGATGATGCGGCGATTCGGCATCCGCCCGATCCTGGACCGGCGTACCTTCGTGCTCGGCCTGTTCGGCATCCTCGGCTTCAATGCCTTCTTCACGCTCGGCCTGGAACGGACGACGGCCGCGAACGGCTCGCTGATCAACGGCGCGCTGCCGGTGGTGGTGGCGTTCCTTTCGTTCGTATTCCTCGGCGAGCGACTGGCTCCGATCCGGATCAGCGGAATCGTGATCTCGATGATCGGCGTGGCAGTCACCGTCCTCGGCGCCACGCTCGATGCCTCGGTCCTCGGCAATGTCCTCATCCTTGGGGCGGTCCTCTCCTGGGCGATCTACACGATCTACAACCGGGAGCGGATGAAGGGCGAGAACACGATGGGCATCATCGCCGGCTCGGCACTCTTTGGCGTGGCGATGATGATCCCGCTGGCCGCGATTGAGTGGGCGCAGGAGACGCCAGAAGCGCCGACCCTGAAACTGGTGGCGATCATCCTCTACCTTAGCCTCGGTCCAGCAATGGCCGCGAACTACATGTGGGTCTTCGCGCTAACCCGGGTCCCGGCCAGCCAGGCGGCGGTTTTCTCGAACCTGACGCCGATTGTCGGCATCGTCCTGGCCGGCCTGATCCTGGACGAGCCGATCACGGTCTACCACGTGGTCGGCTCAATCCTCGTCATCGCCGGCGTCCTCCTCACCACCTGGCGCCGCCAACCCCGAAAGACGTGATGCCCTGGCCAGGCACTACGATACTCAAATGAAAGCGCCGGCCATATTGGCCGGCGCTTTCAGGAATGCGATTTGTATTCGGATCACCCGGCCGGGGTGACGAAATCGATGGCGACCCAGCCGGTTTGGTCTGTACCGGCCGGGGTGACCTGGATCCAGATATAGCCGTCGGCCTCGTACGCCGCCTGCGCATCGGTCACGCTCTCGATCGTCACGTAATCGCCATTCTCGAGCGTCATCAGGATCGGCGAGTTGGTGCCCATCTCCGAGCGCAGGTTGAGCGGCCCGTCGGTCACGAAGGCGCCGCTTGCACCGACGAACGAGCTCAGTTCGGCGGGATAACAGACCACGTCGCCGCACGGCACCTGATCGAGCGCGTGCACGAAGTCAGTCGCGACCCAGCCGCCACCGTCCGCGGTCACGATCCGGATCCAGGTGTAGCCGTCGGCGTCGGTCAGGACGGCGCGGGTATCGACCGGAGCCTGGGCACCGGTCTCGAGGACATCGACGATCGCGCCGTCCAGTCCGGCGGTGTCGCGGACGTTGAGCGGACCATCGAAGACCTCGACGCCGAGCGCGCCGACGAACGGGTCATCGGTGCTCGTACCTTCCGGGAAGCACGGACTCGTGTCGCAAGTCTGATCCGAAGCGGCGATGAAGTCGACCGCGACCCACGCCTCCTGGCCCTGGTAATCGACCTTCAGCCAGTTGTAATCGTCGGCCGTCTTGACCTGGCCATTGGTCGCGGTGTTGAGGACGGCGCCGGTGGCAACGGTGTCGAGGATTGAGCCAGTTGCTGATGCGCTCGAGCGGACATTGAGCGGCCCATCGACCACCACGACCGAGTTGGCATCGAGCAGATCCTGGTTCTGGACGGGCGCGCAGGTCCCATTCGGGCAAGGGTCGGTGGAGAGCGGATCAAGGAACTCCGTCGCCGCCCAGCCGGTCTCGCCGGCCTGCGTCTGGATATTGATCCAGGTATAGCCGTCCCGGTCGGTCAGCTCCGAAGGATCGACGCGGGTCGCGGTCTCATCCGTACCAAGGGTGCGAACGACAGCGCCCTGCAAGCCCGGATTCTTCCGCAGGTTGACCGGCCCATCGACCACGACTACCCACTTGGCGGTCCCGAAGTCGGTATTCCCTGTGCTCGGCGTCGCGGTTGCGGTGGGGCTCACACTCGGTTGTGGAGTCGGTGTCCCGGTGCTGCCGTTATCCGGGGTTGGGGTGGCCTGGACGTCCTCGACCGTCAGGGCGTCCTCGATCACCCAGCCGCTGATGCCCTGGTCGACCGAGTTCTCGTCAAGAACCACGCCCATCCACCAGGTGTAACCGCTGGCCGTCGTGGGACCATCCAGAATCTCGAGCGAGATTCCGGTATCGAGCGTCGTGATGATGACGCCATTGGTCCCGGGTGTCTGGCGCATGTTGACGCCATCGGACCCGATCGTCACCGTGTCGCCGATTGCGATGCTGCCGCCATTTTGCGCTCGCGCAAAGTCGAGCTGTGGCCCGATCAGGCCTATTCCGAGCACTAGCGCGATGATCAATTTCAGGATTTGCGCGCGCATGCGTTCACCAACCTTTCCCCGCCGAGCCGGTTCTGATCGCTCAGCGCTCCCTGCCCCATCGG
This sequence comes from Thermomicrobiales bacterium, assembly GCA_035634825.1. Classification (GTDB taxonomy): domain Bacteria; phylum Chloroflexota; class Chloroflexia; order Thermomicrobiales; family UBA6265; genus DASQCG01. The sequence continues at coordinate 2,666 of DASQCG010000425.1, forward strand.
ACGCATGACGGGACAGCCTAGTTTCGCCAGGGGGAGCGGTCAGTGTCGCGGGCTACCGACAGGAAAGCGACGAAGCAGTCCTGCCGGAAGCCCGCGTAGCAGCGGCGCGAGGCCGCGATGCCCGTTCCGGGCCTGGCGATATCAGGCCGGCGAAATGAAGTCGATCGCGATCCATCCGGTCTTGCCGGCCACGGAGACCTGGATCCACGTGTACCCGTCCGCCTCCTCGACGTGATCGGTAATTGGCTTCGAGAGCCACAGGTAATCGCCATTCTGGAGCGTCATCACGATGGTGGAGGATGTCCCGGCGCTGGCCCGCAGGTTGACTGGTCCATCGGTCACCGTCGCGGCCGACGCTTCGAAGAACGGGTTCAGCTCCTCCGGGTAGCAGGCGCCGTCGCCACAGGGCATGTCCGCCACCGGCTTGGTGAAGTCGGTCGCGACCCAGCCGCGCACGCCGCCGAAGTTCATGATGTTGACCCAGGTGTAGCCGTCGGCATCAACCAGTTCGGAGTCGGCGACGATGAAAAACTTCAGGCCCGTGTCCTGCACCGACGTGACCGAACCGCTCAGGGATGGATCGCTGCGAACATTGACCGGCCCGTCGACGATCTCGACGCCCTCGGCGTTGGCATAACCGCCGTCGCTTCCGCTATCACCCGGATCGGAGTTCAGAACCGAGAGGAAGTCGGTCGCGACCCAGCCGCTCGAGCCGTCATTCAACAGGAGGTTGATCCAGGTGAACCCGCTAGCCGTCTTGAGGCCGGCGCTGCCCTTCACGCTCGCCGTCTCGCCATCGGCCATCGTCGTCACGATCGAATTACTTATCCCGGCGCCCGTGCGGACGTTGACCGGGCCGTCGGATACGACTACCCACTTCGCGGTTGCGAAGTCCTGGCCGTTATCTTCGAGGGCAATGAAATCGGCGGCGACCCAACCGTTGATCGGCGTCTCGTCGCTGTCGCCGAGGAGGATGACCTTGTACCAGTCGTAGCCGTTCTTCGCCTGCGGGCCGTCCTTGATCATCAGGCGCTGGCCAACATTGAGCACCTGCGTGACACCGGCGCTGGTTCCCGCCGCGCTGCGCAAGTTCAGCGAATCAGTGGTGACGACGACGTCGTTCACCGCGAAATCAGCGGCGGCAGCGGACCGCAATCCGACTGAGCCGGCAATCGACAACAACAGCGCACCGACAATCAGCGCGCGCACCAACCCGGACAGCATTGCGGGATCCTCCCCAATCACGCGAACAACCAGACGAATTCCTCACCAGAAGAACGGGTTCGCCCGGCAATCCGTTTCGATGCCCAGTTTCGCATAGATTCCGGAGTTCGCCAATACTCGCCCAGTTCCCGGTGCGTATTCGGGCGAAACGGGCATTCAACCGGCTCTTCTGGCCGAACTTACCGGTTTCTGTCAGCCCGTACGCGATCTGCCATACCATGACCCTCTCCTTTGCTCGTCACGGAATGGTGGTCGCGGGAGTGTCCGTCGCGATCGGCGTCGGGACCGGCGTGTCGGTCGCGGTGGGTGCCGGCGTCTCGGTCATGGTGGGTACCGGCGTTTCGGTCGGGACTGCCGTCGGAGTTGCCGTCGGCGGAGGCGGCACACCGAAGTTCTTGACCACGGTCGTGCTCGTCTTCACACCGGAATCGAACGTCGCCGTGACCGTGACCGGGGTATCCGATGAGACATACCCGACCGGGACGACGATCGATGCGCACGCCTTGCCGCCCGGAATCGTCACGACGGACGGAACCGGGAAGATGTCCGGGCGACTGCCGGTAAGCGGCACATTTACCCCAGCGGTCGTTGCGGCGCAGACGGTCACCTTACTCAAACCGAGCGCGCGACTGGCCGTCTGGGTGTAGACCGACGGTCGGGACGGGCGAACCATGGTCGTGCCAGTCAACGTGCGCGCGCCAAACGTCGCGGTGACCGTCACGGGGACAGCAGTGCGAGTTTCCCGAACGAGTACGTTGAAGCTGATGCACTGCGCGCCGCGGGGAACTCCGATTGCGGGCGGAACCGGGAAAATTGCGGGGTGGTCGCTGACTAGCGTGATTTCCGTGTGAGTGTCCGGAGCATCGCGGTCGAGGCAAATTCTCATCCCGCTCGGATTACCGGAGCGGCTGCCGGTCTGCATTCGCATCGAAACTAGCTTCGGCGGAGGCAACGGCGTGGGCGTCGCCGTCGGCGTCAGATTCGGGGTGACGACTGGTGTCGGCGTATTCACCTTTTTCGGGATCACTGCTTGACATGTGAACGTCTTCGTCCCGTCGCTGGCGGAGACCGTAATCGTGGTCGCTACCGGCTGGAAATCGCTGTTCAGGAACAGCGCCCCTTCGGGTTGTCCCTGAAGGACCCGCACCCGCCCATCGCTGGGCGCGGCATAGATCGTCGTCCAGGTCACGATGTCCGGTCGATCTGACGTCAGTTGGATCTGGACGTCAGCAGTCGCCGGCTCGGTCAGCGTGACCGTAATCATCCAGACCTGGTCCTCGTTGCCGGGGTCGTACATCCAGTTGTCGCAGGTCAGGGACTTGATCGCGAACCCTGCCTGCGCCGCGCCAGACGAGACA
>DASQCG010000426.1:0-5303 GCA_035634825.1 Thermomicrobiales bacterium
AGGATCGAGACCCGGGACATGTCAACGCCATGCCCGCGTCCAGCCCGCACGATGATCCGGCCGAGCGGCGTATCGGGAAGGGCCGAGACCCAGGCGGCTTCGTGGCCAAGGCAGGCCGCGGTCACCGCGACATTCAGCTCCGCGCCGCCGCACGTCAGGTTCAACGATGTCGCGCGCTCGAGTCGCTCGTTGAAAGGCGGAGTCAGCCGGATCATGGCTTCGCCGAACGTCACGATCCGATGCGGGGCAGTCACGAGCGCTTCTCCATATGAGTGAGCAATTGATCCATTGCCGTGATTGTAGTCGGCGCATGGCTGGGTCGGACCCCGGATCGCTTGACAGTGCCCAGATATGCCCCGGATACTGCGCCCACACGAGTTGTAAGACGCCGCAACCGGGTTCGCCGGTATCGCAGGTGATATTGGCTGAAGTTGAGGGCGTCTCTTAACTGCCGTTGGGCAGTTCTGTAATCCAAGGGAGGACGCGGCAATGTCGAGAGTCATCTTTGACCAGGTCACCAAGCGCTATGCGGGCGGTGTCGAAGCGGTCAAGAATCTCACGATGGAAATCATGGACAACGAGTTCCTGGTACTCGTTGGCCCATCCGGATGCGGCAAGTCGACCGCCATGCGAATGGTGGCCGGACTGGAGGAGATCACCGAGGGCCGGATCATCATCGGCGATCGGGTCGTCAACGACCTCCCGCCGAAGGACCGCAACGTTGCGATGGTGTTCCAGAGCTACGCGCTCTACCCGCACATGTCGGTCCGCGACAACCTCGCCTATCCGCTCAAGCTGGCCAAGGTGCCGAAGGATGAGCGGGAGCGACGGGTCCGCGAGACCGCGCAGATGCTCGACATCGACCAGTATCTCGATCGCAAGCCGAAGGCGCTCTCCGGCGGTCAGCGGCAGCGCGTCGCGCTCGGCCGCGCGATCGTCCGCAACGCCGATCTCTTCCTCATGGACGAGCCGCTCTCGAACCTCGACGCCAAGCTCCGCGTTCAGACGCGAGCAGAGCTGATCAAGCTCCACGAGCGGGTGCAGACGACCACGATCTACGTGACCCACGACCAGGTCGAGGCCATGACGATGGGCGACCGGATCGCGGTCATGTCGCTCGGCTTGCTGCAGCAGCTCGACACGCCGCAGAATCTGTACGACAAGCCGAACAACAAGTTCGTGGCGGGCTTTATCGGATCGCCGTCGATGAACTTCGTCGACACCACAATCGAGCAGCAAGGCGGCAAGCTTTATGCCAAGGCGGCAGGCTTCACCCTGCGTGTGCCGGACGCCAAGGTCAACGCCGTCCAAGCCTACCTGGGCCAGGCGATCACGCTCGGCATCCGGCCGGAGCACCTTCTCGAGATCCACCAGGCGGACGCAAGCATCCCCGAGGATTCGCTTATCCATGCCACGGTCGACGTGGTCGAGCTCCTCGGAAACGAGATCTTCGTCTACCTGACGACCAGCGCTGGACAGGTGATCACGGCCCGTATGGATCCGGACCTGCATCTCCAGCGTGGCCAGCAAATCCAGGTTACGGCCCCGCCGGACCGGCTCCACTTCTTCGATCCGCAGTCGGAAGCCGCGATCGCCTAACCACCGCACGCGCACAAAAGCAGACTCGTGGGCCAGGGGTTGAACCCTTGGCCCACCTTCGTATGTGCCGGGTTGGAACAATTCGATTGTCCCTGGCGTTTTCCTACCGGTACGGGTTTCGTTGCTGACAGCGAGGTGCTAGGATCGCACCACGTGCAAAAATCATCTGGGAGGGCTTGGGGTTCATATGGGTCGTCGTGTCTTCTTTTCGCTTGCGCTGCTTTTCTCCACCTTTGCGGGATTGATCTCACCGATGGCCGCCGGCGCCGCACAGCGGTCGTCAGGCGGACTCTCCGGCAATGAGTACATCGATCCGACCTACTCCTTCGGCGTCACCTGGGACAAGGACCTTTATGAGGCAGAGGAACTCCTGGATTCGGACGACGCGCCGTACGGGGTCTCGTTGAGCGGGGACAGCCTGTTCGCCTACATCTTCGCCAGCTCGTATGCGTCGCAACGCGCATGCGTCCGCGGCGAAGCCGATGCCTTCGGTGGCCTTGATTCCGTGACCAGCTTCGACGAGGCAACCGACCTAGATCTGCCAAAGACCGACGCGGATGCGCGCGCCGCCATCTACCGGCTCGAATACGAGGATCCCGATACGGGCGACGTCAGCACCTTCGTCCAGTACATCGAGTGCCGCGAGCTCATCCAGGATGGTGAGCCGGTCGATGGCGTTTTCCTCGTGATCGAGCTCTCGACACAGGAAGACAGTTACCAGGATGCGATCCCGGATGCCGAAGATCTGCTTGCCGGCATCGGGTTCGACGCGACCGCCGGACGGGACAGCAACAGCGGGAAAAGCGATCTCAAACCGGGCGTGAATGGCAACGTCTACCTCGACCCGACCAACGGCTGGGCCATGACCTGGGACGATGCGCTGGTCACCGCCGAGGAGTGGGACCCGAACGACTCCGGGGATATTCAGGGCGTCCAGCTCGCCACCGAAAGTGGCAACTTCATGACCGCCTACGTGGCCGAGGCGAAGAGCATCCGGGCCTGCGTGACCGACCAGGTTGCTCAGTTCGAGGGATCCGCCTTCAGCGACTTCGAGAAGGTGACCGATGTCGATCTGCCGGAGACTGGTGACGGCGTCCGCGCTGGTCTCTTCCAGGGAGTCTTCACGAGCAAATCCGGCGATACCAACGACATTTATCTCTATGCCGAATGCCGGCCGCTGGTGGTCGATGGCGAGGAAGTCGACGGGCAGTTCCTGATCATCAACCTGATCAGCGATGTCTCCTCGTTCAATGACGACATCGAGGTCTGGTCCGGCGCGCTGACGTCCGTCGAGTTCGATGCCACCTCGGCTGCTTCGGACAAAGGCTCGAAGGAGGACTCCGGGACCAAGCCGAGCAAGAAGAAGACGCCGACGGCCAAGACCCCGGAATCCGGCATCGATGGGAGCACCTACGCCTCAGCAATTGGCTACCAGGTCTCGTGGGACGACTCGGTCTACACGGGCCAGCTGCTCGACGACTCCAATCCCGACCTCGGCCTGAGCCTCAGCTCGGACGGTTCGATCCTGCAGTTCTCGGCCGCCGGTGACCCGGATGCGGAGTCGTGCGTCGAGGCCGAGGCAGGTTCAGTCGGCAAGTTGAGCGGAATGGGTCGGCTCTCTCGCAGCCGGGAAGACAGCCCGCAGGCCGGCAGTGATTCCGCCTCGCAGCTCTACAAGTCGACGCTGACCTTCGACAGCGGCAATGAGGCGGACGTCGTGATCTACATCGAGTGTCGCCCGATGGGCGAGCTCGACAACGCCACGCTCTTCCTCGTCATCCGCATGGTCGGGGTTCAGTCGGCCTATGCCGACGAGTTGCCGCTCTGGCAGGACATCCTCGACTCGATTACCCTCTTCGATCCATCGGGCGAGGGATAAGTCAGACGCTGTCCATGGGGCCGGTCGATCGACCGGCCCCATTTTCTTTGCCGTCGCGACCCTATACTCCCCCGTACAGAACGACCACCCACCGCAGGCCAGGGGAAATCAATGACCAAACCGTTGTCGATCGACACGCTCGCCGTGCGTGGCGGGCATTACCCCAAGCTCGGCGATGGCATCTCGCCGGCCATCGACCTCTCCACAACCTTTTACCTCCCGGCCGATGGGGCTGAGGGCATCCTTGCCTACGGGCGTTCCGATGTACCGGCATATCGTCTCTTCGAGCAAGCGGTGGCCGATGTCGAGCGGGCCGAGCACGCACTCGTGTTCAACTCCGGTACGTCGAGCATGATCGCGCTGACGGACGAGTTGAAAGCAGGCGATCGGGTCGTCTTCACGCAGGATGCCTATCACGGCTTCCTGGTCTATGCCCGGGAGGAGTTGCCAAAGCGCGGGATAACCGTCGACTTCATCGATTTCACGGATCTCTCCGCGGCCGAGAGGGCAATCCCCGGCGCAGCCCTGGCCTGGGTCGAGACGCCGACCAACCCGCACCTGCAGGTCACTGACCTCCGCACAGTCGGTACGATCTGCGCTCAGCACGACGTGCGCTGGGTCGTCGACAACACCTTCTCGACGCCTGTCCTGACCCGGCCGATCGAATACGGCGCGTGGGCGGTGCTGGAGAGCGTGACCAAGTACCTCGGCGGGCATACCGATGTCCTGCTCGGCGCGGTCGCGACCAACGACGCCGATCTCCGCGAACGGATGGAGCATCAACGAGCGCGGATCGGCACCCAGCCGGATGGCTTCTCATGCTGGCTGGCGCGCCGCGGCATGCAGACCCTGCCTATCAGGGTGCGCCGCCAATCGGAGTCGGCCCTGCGCATCGCCACCGAGCTGAAGTCGCACCCAAAGGTCGAGCGCGTCTATTACCCCGGCCTTCCCGACGACCCTGGTCACGAGGTTGCCAGCCGGCAGATGTGTGGCGGTTTCGGCGGCATGCTCTCGTTCGTGGTCAAGGGCGGCAAGGCAGCGGCGAACCGGCTGACCGAATTGACGGAGGTCTGGGTGCCGGCCACGAGCCTCGGCAGCGTTGAGTCGCTGATCGAGCGCCGCAGCCGCTGGGACGGCGATGAGGTCGTCGACCCCGCCCTGCTCCGCCTCTCGACCGGCATCGAGGACCCGGACGACCTCTGGAACGATCTCGCCCAGGCGTTAGAACAGGTCTGACACGGTCGTCGTACGGCAGACCCCAGACTTTCGTTTTCCGATGACTAACGTCTGATGTCTACTCCCGGTGGCCAAATCCGGCCGTCGGCTCTATCCTCACTTGATAGATCGTTTGTTGGGCCGGTGGCGTCCCGTCCGCCGGCCTTGTTGTTGCGAGGATCAAGGACCGATACCTATGCGGATGTCCCACATGTTCGGACGCACCCTGCGAGAAGCCCCGGGCGACGTCGAGATCATCAGCCACAAGCTCATGCTGCGCGCCGGGATGATCCGACCGCTCGGCTCCGGGTTGTTCAGCATGTTGCCGCTGGGTTACCGCACCATCAAAAAGATCGAGAAGATAATCCGCGAGGAGATGGACGCGATCGGCGGGCAGGAGATGCTGATGCCGGTCGTCCACCCGGCCGAGATCTGGCGCGAGAGCGGCCGGTATTACTCGGTCGGTCCGGAGCTGACCCGATTCAAGGACCGTGCCGATCGGGATATGGTCCTCGCGATGACGCACGAAGAGATCGTGGCCGACATCGCCCGGCAGGACATCAACTCCTACCGCCAGCTCCCACAGATCGTCTACCACCTCCAGACCAAG
>DASQCG010000427.1:0-4431 GCA_035634825.1 Thermomicrobiales bacterium
ACCATCCCCAGGAGCCGGTCTACCTTGGCGGACGAGGCATCGCTTTCATAAAGCCCGGCGAACAGCTCGATCAGCTCGGCCGAGCTCAGGTATTCGAAGAGCGCGGTCGTCTGGAGCTGGACGCCGATGATCGGACGGACCCGATTGCTCTCGCGCACGGCGTCCATGCCATCGACCGTGATCGATCCTTCCTCGGGCACGCGCAGCCCCTCGATCATCTCGAGCGTCGTCGTCTTACCGGCGCCGTTTGGACCGAGGATGCCGAAGATCTCGTCGTACTCGACCGAAAGGTCGATCCCGTCGACTGCGGTGAAGGTTCCGTATCGCTTGACGAGTCCGTGGATATCGATGATTGGGGGTTGGAATGAACTGACCATCTGTCTCCTGTTGTAACCCGTCAATGCTACTACCGATCGCCCCACGGACAGGACCCGGGAGGCACCGCCGACCTGTCATCTGACCGCCGAATTCCGGTAGAACTGCACTGCCGGGTCAGAATCGCCCCGGCTGGAGGCGTTCCGTGCCACTGATGATTGCAATTCAGGGGAAGCGGCGCGCGGGCATGGCCGTGCTGATGCTCCTCGTACTGGCGCTGCCGCTCGCGTCCCTGGCGCCCCGCCATGTCTCGGCGGCCGGTACGTATTACGTCTCGACTACGGGAAGCGATGCAACCGGCTCCGGTTCTCTCGCGCAGCCCTGGCGCACGATTCAGAAGGCGGCCGACTCGGTCGGTCCCGGCTCAACCGTCCTGATCCAGCCCGGCACCTACACTGGCGCTGTCGAGATCGCGATCGCCGCCACTGCCGCCAGCCCGGTCATCTTTCGCGGCAACGGCGCGGGCGTAGTGCTCGAAGCTGCGTCAGTCGCCCGCGACGCGGTCCTGATCACGGAGTCGGCTTATGTCACGTGGGAGAACATCCGGATCCAGAACGCGCCTCGGGCCGGACTGCGCGTCTCGATGTCCAACCACGTCTCCATCCGCCACAACGTTTTCGCCAACAATCTGCGCTGGGGCCTCTTCACCGACTTCAGCGACGACCTCCTGATCGAAGGCAACGAGTCTTTCGGCGCGACCATCGAGCACGGCATCTACCACTCGAACAGCGGCGATCGACCGATCATCCGCGGCAACGTGATCCACGACAACTACGCGAACGGCCTGCACATGAACGGCGACGTCTCGATGGGTGGCGACGGCACGATCACGAGCCCTGTTGTCGAGGGCAACTACATCTTCAACAACGGTGTCGGCGGCGGATCCGGGATCAACATGGATGGCGTCGAGCGGGCCATGATCCGCAACAACGTGATCGTCAACGCGCACGCCAGCGGCATCTCGATGTACCAGATCGACGGCGGCATCTGCTCCCGCAACAACACGGTCTACCACAACACGATCGTGGTCGCGGCGGATGGTCGCTGGGCGATCAACATCCCGAACAACGGCTGCACCGGCAATCAACTCATCGCCAACATCCTCTACAGCAACCACAGCTACCGGGGCGCGATCAACATCGTCGACGGCGCCCGATCCGGGTTCGCCAGCAACCACAACGTCCTCGAAGGCGTCTTCAGCACCAACGGCGGCGACTCGATCCTGACCTTCACGCAGTGGAAAACGCTCGGCTACGACGCCAATTCCAGGGTCTCGACTCCGACCGCCCTCTTCGTGAACCCGAGCAGCGACTTCCATCTCAAGTCCGGCTCGCCGGCGATCAATATCGGCACGACCCTAAGCTCGGTCAAGACCGACTTCGACGGCAGGGTCAGACCGCAAGGCGCATCGTCCGATGCCGGCGCGTTCGAGGCAGCCTCCCCGGCAATTTGCCGCCACTCGCCGACCTCCGGCCCGGTCTACACCCGGATCGCGGTCACCTGCACCGGCTTCCAGCCCGGCGAGCTGGTCGCGGTGCGATGGGACGGCGCACCGGTCGCATCTTTCACGGCGAGTTCAACAGGTGCCGGCAAGGTCACCTTCAGCGCGCCCCGCTCCGTGAGTGGGCGACACCTGGTCAAGGCCGTCGGCGACAAGGGGTCCAGTGTCCCGAGTCGCGGATTTGTAGTCACGTCATCCGTGTCGCTCTCGCCGACCGGCGGCGTCATCGGTCAGAAAATCACGGCGACGATGCGCGGCTTCGCGGCCGGCGAAGTGATCACCCTACGGTTCCGGACCGCGCCCGGCAGCTCCCGTACGGTCGCGAAGAACATCGTTGCATCGAGCACCGGCACCGGTTCGGCCACCTTCCTGGTCCCGAGCGGCTCGGTCGGCAGCTACACGATCGAGGCCAGCGGCAACCTCGGCGGCTTCGCATCCGCCCCATTCACCCGCATCTTCGGCACGGCGGAGCTCCCCACCGCCACACCAACCGCTACCGCAACTCCATCCCCAACCGCCACCAGCACCCCCGCGCCACCCGAGGCGACCGCAACCGACGAGCCGACAGTAACGCCGCCTCCGGTCGAGACGCCGACCCCAGATGCGGGCGCGACCGAACCGCCAGTTCCAGGCGGTACACCGGTCGGCTGAGCGCGACTCTTCCTGCACTACAATCGGTCGTCCATGGTCAACCCTGAACCTGGTCCCGGGACATACCGATTCATTTGGGAGCGCGTACGAGTGAGCTTTCCGACCATCGAGCCTTTCGCCACCGGCCACCTACCGGTCGGTGATGGCAACGAGATTTACTGGGAGGCGTCCGGGAATCGCAATGGCAAGCCCGCGCTCTACCTGCACGGCGGACCCGGCGGCGGGATCGGGACCGGCTACCGGCGCAATTTCGACCCCGACCAGTACCTGATCGTCTCCTTCGAGCAGCGCGGCTGCGGGCGGAGCCGGCCACTCGTCAGCGATCCCGAAGCCGATCTGTCCACCAATACGACGCAGGCGCTGATCTCGGATATCGAGGTGCTCCGGCGGCATTTCGGTGTCGAGCAGTGGCTCGTCATGGGACTCTCGTGGGGCACGACGCTCGCACTGGCCTACGCGCAGGCTCACCCAGATCGGGTTTCGGAACTCGTGCTGGGGGCCGTCACGACGACCAGTCCCGCCGAGGTTGAGTGGATCACTGAGTCGGTCGGCCGCATCTTCCCCGAGGAATGGGATCGATTCGAGGCGGCATCGCAGCGCAAGTCAGGGCAACGAGTGATCGACGCCTACTATGAGCTGATCACGGATCCTGATCCGGCCGTCCGCGAGGCTGCCGCGCGGGACTGGTGCCGGTGGGAGGATGTCCACGTCTCGCTCGACCCCAACCACACGCCTCATCCCGATTTCGATGACCCCGCATACCGGATGGTCTTCGCGACGCTGGTCATCCACTACTGGAAGCACGCCGGGTTTGCCGGCGATGGCGGTCTGCTCGCCGGGATGGACAAGATCTCGCATATCCCCGGCGTCCTGATCCACGGGCGGATCGACGTCAGCGGTCCGTTGGTCACCGCTTGGGAGCTGCACAAGCACTGGCCCGGCAGCGAGCTGATCGTCATCGAGCGCGAAGGGCATGGCGGCGAGGCAATGATCGATGCCGTGAGACGGGCGATTGCCCGCTTCGCGCCGGACGGGAGCGCCGCATTGTGATCTTCGACGAGTTCATTCAGCGCTGGGACCTGGTCCCGGACGGCGACCCGATCGTCACAGCCACCAGCCAATTGCTGCCGGTCTGCCGCGGTAATAAGCCGGCAATGCTCAAGGTCGCAACTGAGCCCGAGGAGATGCGCGGCGGTGCGCTGATGGTCTGGTGGGATGGCGACGGCGCCGCCCAAGTCCTCGCCCACGACGGTCCGGCGCTCCTCCTCGAGCGGGCAACCGGCGCTCGCTCACTGGTCGCCATGTCCACGTTGGGCGCGGACGACGAAGCAACCACAGTCATCTGTGGGGTCGTTTCTCGCCTCCATGCCCGTCGCGACCCGCCGCCACCGGGGCTCGTGCCGCTCGAAGAATGGTTTCGCGAGCTCTGGCCGGCCGCTCGAGCGCATGGCGGCATCCTGCGCGACTCCGCCGCGACTGCCCGCGAGCTCCTCGCCGATCAACGCGACGTCTCGGTGCTACACGGCGATATCCACCACGGCAACATCCTCGACTTTGGCTCACGTGGCTGGCTCGCGATCGATCCCAAGGGACTTATCGGCGAGCGCGGCTACGATTTCGCCAACACCTTCTGCAACCCGCCGCAACAAGACATAGCCACGCTTCGCGAACGCATCCTCCGCCGCGCCGACATCATTGCCGCGGCGGCGCACCTCGACCGGGACCGCTTGCTGCGGTGCGTGCTCGCCTATGCCGGACTCTCGGCGGCCTGGTTTCTGGGTGACTGGGGACACGGGGATGTGGAATCCGCCTCTCTGCCTTTACGGATCGCGGAAATTGCGGCGGCGGAGTTGGTCCATTTTTGAGCCTACCAGTCTATCGACCTCGCTCGTATCTGGGTATAT
>DASQCG010000428.1:0-6467 GCA_035634825.1 Thermomicrobiales bacterium
AGGGTCGTCTTGCCGGCGCCGCTCGGCCCGATCACCCCGGCGAATGAGCCGGATGGCAGAGATAGGGAGACACGATCGAGGACCGGCGTCCGATCGTAGCCGCAGCTCAGATCCTCCACCTCGATCGCCGCCGGTGTCATGGCTGGTACGTATCCCACGGCTCGATCCCCGCCAGCGCATCGACGGTGCCGCCGAGCGCCGGGATCATCAGCTGCATATTCTTGAGCATCATGCCGACGTAGGTGTGCTCCGGATCCCCCGGCCTGCCCGGCGGATCGTCGTCGCGGAGCTGGTCGACGTACTGCGCGCCGGCTTCCTTCGCGATCTGTTCCAGCACCGTGCTCGGGAAGACCTCCGAGCCGAACACCGCCGGCACATGCTCCGCCTTGATCTGGTCGATCAGCTGGGCGACATCCTTCGCCGACGGCTCCGAGAAGTCCGATGGCTGGGCAGCGCCGATCACGGTCAGACCGTAACGGGGCGCGAAATAGGCGTAGGAGTCGTGATAGGTCAGCAGCTTCCGGTTCTGCTCGGGAATGGTCGCGGTGGCAGCCATGATCCCCTGGTCGAGCCGGTTGAGCAGATTCTGGTAAAGGGCGAGATTGGCCGCGAAGTAGGTGGCATTGTTGGCGTCTCGCTGGGACAGCTTGGCTGAGATCAGCGCCGCGTAATTCGCGGCGAAGACCGGGTTCATCCAAAGATGCGGATTCGGCTTGCCGTCGTCCTTCGGAAATGAGAAATCGTAGACGTACTGGTCCGGCGAGATCGTCTTGTCGCCGAGCGAGTCGATCTCCGCGCCGTCCTTCAAGTTCGCCTCGGCCAGGTCCATCGTCGGCTGCTCGAGCTGCAGCCCGTTCACGAATACGACGTCCGCCTTCGACAGGATCACCGCGTCCGATGGCGCCGGCTCAAAGGTGTGGCTGTTCGTCCCGTCCGGCACGACCCCGGCCAGGTTGATCCGGGTCCCGCCGACGTTCCGCGTGATCGAACTGATCGGCGCGACGGTCGTGACCACGTTCAGCAGTCCGTTGCCGGTGTCGAACGAATCCGACCAACCGAGCGACGATGCCGGCGGAGTCGGCGTTGCCTCCTGGGCTCCGGCGAGCTTCGGCATGGGTGAGGATAGTGCAGCAATCGCCAGTCCAAGGACCGATCGACGGCTGGGTCTGAACGACATATGGTCTACTCCGATGGGACGAGCGCGGCGCGAAGCCGACATTGCGCGGGTCAGTAACGATTGTACCGCGTGCAACTGGTTACAGTACGAACGAGGATGATCCAGAGATGCCCCGGTACGCCTATGCCTGTCCGCACTGCGGCGCGGAGTTCGACGCCGAGCGCCCAATGGCTGAGGCGGCCCAGCCATCGACCTGCCCGGTCTGTGGAGAGCCGGCCGAGCGCGTGATCACGCCGCCGAAATTCCTCTTCAAGGCCGACCCGCGCGACAACCGCCCCTACTGGCACTCGCACGATGGCTACGCTCACAGCCACCCACCTCGCCGAGGCCGCCACCGCACCCCCGAGGAAGACCACTAGCAGTCGATTGAGAGTTGAGGGAACGAAAACGACGTAGCGTCGCATAGCAATGCGACACCCAACGCTCTGATGACTGGGTTAGGTCGCGGATCCCCGACGTAGCCCCGGCCCCCCTGTGGCCGGTCCGAACCCGTCGCCCGAGCTGATCGGTAACGGAACCAACCCTGTTGCCCGGATCGGCCTCCACTCTATCGACCGTACGTGGGGAACCACGATGCCGGCCACAGGGGGCCGGGGCCACGGTTTTGGGAAACAGATCCTCAGCCCCTTCAGTGGGCTTGGCGTGATTCAGCCCGGGCATTTACCCCCGGGCGGCCTCGGACATCCCGTTCGAATCTCCGAACCCGTGACTAGCACTACTCGTGATGATGCGACGGCACGAGGAGGACCGGCGCCGGCGCATCCCGCACCAGTTTTTCGGCCACGCTGCCCAGGAACCAGCGCTTGAATCCGCCCTGACCGCGACTCGTCATCACAATCACATCGCCGGGCTTGGCAAAATCGAGGATCGCCGCAACCGCCGAGCCGATCATGATGTGCTTGGTCGCCGCCACGTCGTACTTACCGAACTCAGCGATCGCCTCGTTCAGATACTCGTCCGCGTTGCGCGTCGTCTGCTCTTCGATCTCGGCGTAGAACTCCGGCGAGAAGGCAGGTCCATACGCCATCGCCGGTGAGACCACCTGCGGCAGGTCCACCGCCGTCAACAGCTCCACCGGCGCCCGCAACTGCTTCGAGACCGTCGCTGCGGCCGGAATGGCCAGCATCGAGCGGTCCGAGCCGTCCAGCGGCACGATGATCCGCTGCAACTGAGGCAGTTGGCGCGTGGCCGGAGCGTCGTACCCTCGCACGACCAGTACCGGCCGGTCTGACGTCCGCACCACGCGATCCGCCACGCTGCCCAGCGTGAGCCGGCCAAGGGCGCCGCGACCCGTGCTCGCCATCGCGATCAGATCGATGTTCTGCTTATCCGCCGTGTCGAGGATGACCGTTGCCGCATCACCGGAAATCGCCTCCTTGCTGATCGTCACGTCCGGCGCGACATCTGCCCAGTGCGCCTCGGCCCGGTCCAGATCGGCCTCCGCCAGGTTGGTCAGCATCTCCAGCACTTCCTCGGCCGACATCGTGATCGCGCCGAATGGCTTGCGCAGCGGTTCAGCATCCGGCACTGCCTGCAGCAGGGTGACCGAGCCGCCCTTGCCGGCAATCGCCATCGCAAACGGAAGTGCCTGCTCGCTCAGCTCGGATCCATCCAGCGGAACCAGCACAGATCGGAATGGGTGGTCGGTCATCGTGGATCCTCCTTGCGCACCGGAATCAGCAATCTCCATATCTTCAGTGTACCGCCGGATCCGCCGAAAATGGCGCGGAATTACCCGATAATCTCGCGGACTTTCGCCGCCACAGCGCGGCCGAGTTTGGCATGCTCCTGCTCATCGATGTGGATGCCGTCGATCGGGCTGCTGACGATCACTCCGCCCGCATCCAGGAATGCGACGTGATTGTTTTCGGCCCAGATCGCGTAGTAGTGTGCGAACTGCTTCGACTTCTCGATCGCGCCCGCGAACATCCCGTCCAGGTCCGTCAACCCCACCACGACCGGCGGCGCCATCAGCAGTACCTTCGGCGGCCCATCGTCCGGCCCGGCCCGCATCGATCGCGCGATGTTTGCCAGCAGGCCAGCCGACTGCGCGATGTCGGACGCATTGCGGTTGAAGCGCGCCTTCAAGTCGTTCGTGCCAAGCATGATCGTGACCAGGTCGATCGGCGCGTGCGATTCCAGGCATGGCGCCAGGTACGTCAGCCCGTTCCGGTTCAACTCGATGATGTCCTCGAGATTGGTTGTCCGGCCGCTCAGTCCCTCTTCGATCACCCGATACCCGGAGCCGAGCTCGGCCTGCAGCACGCCCGTCCAGCGGACATCCGGCGCATGCCGCTTGCCGGTCGCAGGGTCTAAGCCGTACGTGTTGGAGTCGCCGTAGCAGACAATCGTCTTCATGCGTCCGGCCCGATCGGCGCGCTGTCCTTCGGCGTCCAGCCGAGTAGCTCCTTCGCGTGGCTTAGGTCCCAGAACTGGCGTGGATTGTTGGAGATCGCATAGACGACCGCAAACGGCACGTCCTCCGCCTCGATGCAGGTCGCCATCAGCTCCGCGCAATCCCGCTTGCTCAGCCATGTCGCCCGGAGCCTGTCGTACTTCTGCTCCGGTGTCAGGTCGAGCCAGAACGACCCCTGCGGCACGCTCGGGTCGCGCGGGTTGTCATCCGCCCGCACCGTGCCGATTCGCAGGTTGTAGGAACGGATCCCGAAATACTCTTGGTAGTACCGGCCGACCGCTTCGCCAAAAAGCTTGCTCACGCCATACAGCGAATCGGGCCGTACCTCAACGGTTTCATCGTAAACACGCGGATCATCAAGGTCGTAGATCTCCGGCATCCCCTCTTCCTCGTACCGCCCGATCGTGTGGTTCGAGGAGGCAAAGACCAGGCATTTCACGCCCCGGATCCGGGAGGCCTCATACGCGTTGTACGTCCCCTGGATATTGATGTTGAAGATGTCGTCCCACGGCGATTGGACCGATGGGTTCCCGGCCAGGTGGATCACGGCGTCTACCCCCTCGAACGCCGGCAGGATCGCGCTCAGGTCCGCGATGTCTGCCACCAGGGTCGGCACGTTGCCGGGGTCCTTGATATCGAGCCCGCTCAGCTCATACCGGTCCGACAGGTGCTCAACGCACGCCTGCCCGATCACGCCAGCCACACCGGTAATCAACACGCGCTTCTTCGCCAAGGTCAACTCCCCTGCTCTGCCCGAACGAACCGTCACGCCGGGTATCCTACCAACCAGCGAATTCCGGCAGGTATCAGTACGAACAGGATCATGATCGGTGAAGAGCCTCCCATTTGACCGCCCAGGGCAGTTCTGGAAGACCAACCTCCACTCGCACACCACTCGCTCCGACGGAAAGCTGACTCCGGCAGAGCTGACCAGCATCTACCGGGAGCAGGGGTACCACGCCCTCGCCATCACCGATCATTTCCTCGAGCGCTTCGGTTTCCCGATCGTCGATACCACCGGCTTCCGCACCGAGAACTTCACGACCATCCTCGGCGCCGAGCTGCACGGTCCCGGGCTCATGCTCGGCGATTGGCACATTCTCGCGGTCGGTCTCCCGCCGGATTTCGCTCCAGCAGTCAACGGCGAGACCGGCCCGGAGATCGCCAAGCGGGCCAGCGATACCGGCGCCTTCGTCGCCATCGCCCATCCCGCCTGGTATTCGCTCTTCTTCGAGAAGGCGAAGGAGATCGACTTCGCCGACGCGATCGAAATCTTCAACACGACCTGCCTCTACGACAACGACCGCGGCGAAAGCTGGTACCTGGCTGACCAATTCCTGATGACCGGTCGCCGTCCCTTCGCGATCGCCACCGACGACGCCCATTGCTCGATCCGGCCCGACACCTTCGGCGGCTGGACGATGATCAAGAGCGAGTCGCTCGACCCCGATTCGCTTCTGGCCGCGCTCAAGGCCGGCCACTTCTACGCCTCGACCGGTACCGACATCCACAACATCGCCATCGAAGGCGACAAGTTGGTCGTCGAATGCGATCCCGCGCGCTCGATCTACGCCACCGGTGCCGGCGCTCTCCACCGCGACGTCACCGGCAACGGCGTGACCCGCGCCGAGTTCGACATTGAGCCCTTCACCCACAGCTATGCCCGCATCACCATCCTCGCCGAAAACGGCAAAGCCTGGTCCAACCCCATCTTCTTCGACTGATCGCTTGGGTGCGCAACTGCAGCGTGGCATAGCAATGCGACCCCAGCCGGCTTCAGCCGGGTTCAAATTTCAGCCTGGGTCTTCAGGCCCGGGATATGGCTTGAGAGGCAAAGGTCGCATTGCCATGCGACGCTACGTCGGCGAGTACATCGTCAGCGCCCGGGCCGGGTTGTCGATGAAGATCTGCCGGACTGACGGAGCGTCGAAGCCGGCGTCCATCAAGGTCAGCGGCACATGGTCGAGGAAATACTCGAACCCCGGCGACCCCCCGTACCCTGTGTGGTTTGACTTCCGCGCCAGGTCGCCCGAAATCAATAGTTGATCGAGGTAGCCCTCGTCCGCAAGCTTAAAGAACACGGCCGCCCTGGCTTCGTCCGATGCGTGCCGCGTCTTCGACCAGTGGTCGAACGACACGAACGCCCCGGTCCTAATCACCTCACGCAAATACGGCAGGTTGCCGAGCTGAAAGTCGAGGTGGCAGAGGATGACTCGGCTCGGGTCGGCCCCAGCATCCGTCAGCATTCGCATCTGCGCCAATGCCATCGTGCCGTACTCGGTGTGGGTCGAGATCGGCGCGCCGGTCGCCTTCTGCGCCTCGGCTGCCGCGACCAGCACCCGCCGCTCGACTTCGGTGATCTCTTCCAGGCTGGTCCCGGCCTTGATCAGTCCCGCCCGCGCGGTCGTCCCCTCGATTCCGGTCGTCAGTTCCCCGACGCTGTGCGCGACGATATCCTCGACCGAGCTCTCGCCCACCAGCGGCGCCGCGATCAGGTGCTTGTGGTGCCCGGTCACCTGCACGATATGGACCGGAGCCCGCTGCGCGATCCAGAGCAGGTCGGTGATCGACCGCCCGTAGTCGGCCGGCCCCATGTCGACGATCGCCCGCCCACCGGCCGCGAAGTAGACCTCGAGGTCGGTCAATGAAGCAGCCGGGTCGTCGAGGACCTGGTCCGGATCATTCGCGGCCAGCGGGTTGACGAAGTTGAATACGTGCTCGTGGTGGAGCGTGAAGCCGAGCGCACCGGGATCGATCGGGCCGAGCATGGTCATCACGTGCGGGTGGTTGAGATCGACCTCTTCGTCCGCATCCACCGGCTCGAAGCTCTCACCCTCCTCGAGCCCAAAATCCCACGTCTCGTCATCGAACTCG
>DASQCG010000429.1:0-2802 GCA_035634825.1 Thermomicrobiales bacterium
GCGCCGGCGAGGACGAAGGTGAACCCCTCGGTCGAGGCGATGGCGTGCTGCGATACCTCGTCGGCGCTGCCGGCGATGCCGGAATTGGTGATGCTGACGAAGGTGGTCTGATCCGGGCGGGGAAAGAAGCGCCACTCGATACGGGTCGAGGATTCGCCAGCGATCCACTCGACGAGAATCAATCGGTCCCGCTCGAGTTCGATCGTCGTCGCCTGGGTCGAGAAGCCATACATGTCCCAGTGCCACGTGACGGTCACCCCGGGCTCGAGCCTGGCACTGCCGCGGGTGAACCAGAACTTCGAGGTGACGGCCGGGTCCACGAAGGCAGCGAATACTTCGGAAACCGGGCGGCGGATGAGCATCGCGGACCTGGCGACCGGAACTTCGGACAAGACAAGCGGCGTATCGGTCAAAGTGTCGTCCTTCGCATTCATGCCGGCTGGCCCGTCAGCTCGTTCAGGCGGCGGGTCATGAAGCGGCGCTCCGGCTCCTGCACGGTAAGGCCGAGGGCCCGCTCCCAGGAAGCCCGCGCGTCCGCCGTTCGTCCCAATCGGCGGCATAACTCCGCTCGGGCCGAGTGGGCCAGGTAGTAATCGGCCAGGTGACCGTCGCCGAGGATCCCGTCGATCAGATCGAGCCCGGCGGCCGGACCATCGCGCATGGCGACCGCGACCGCGCGATTGAGCTCGATCACCGGCGACGGGATCATTTGGAGCAAGGTGTCATAGAGGGCGACGATCTCGGCCCAGTCGGTCTCGGTAGCGGTCGGCGCATTGGCGTGGACAGCCGAGATGGCGGCCTGGATCGTGTATGGGCCGAATTGCCCAGACCTGAGGGCGCGCTCGACGAGCGTCGTGCCCTGCGCGATCAGCTCCTGGTTCCAGAGCGAGCGGTCCTGATCCTCGAGCAGGACCAGATCTCCGTCGGGCGTGGTACGGGCTTCGCGGCGGGACTCGTGGAGCAGCATCATGGCAAGCAGGCCAACGACTTCCGGATCGGGCAGCAGCTCGACCAGGAGGCTAGCGAGACGGATCGCCTCGCCGGAGAGATCGGCGCGGGTGAGCGTGTCGCCGGACGAGGCCGAATAGCCTTCATTGAAGACGAGGTAGATGACGTGGAGAACCGTCTCCAGCCGCTCCGGCAGCTCGGCCGGCTCCGGCACCTGGTATGGGAGCTTGAGGTCCCTGATGCGGTTCTTGGCCCGGACGATGCGCTGGGCGAGGGTGCTGGGCGTGGTCAGGAAGGCCCGGGCGATCTCTTCAGTGGTCAGGCCGCAGACCTCGCGCAGAGTGAGGGCCATGCGTGCTTCCGGCGCCAGGGCGGGATGGCAGCAGGTGAAGATCAGGCGGAGGCGGTCGTCGACGATGCCCTCCTCGTCGACCTCCTCGAACTCGTCCGGGCGGTCGTCGAGGTCCTGGGCAATCGTGCCGAGGGCGGCATCGAAGCGGGCCCGGCGGCGGATGTTGTCGATCGCCTTGAAGCGACCGGTCGAGACCAGCCAGGCCCGCGGATTGGCCGGAACACCCTCCCGCGACCACTGCTCGACGGCGGCCGTGAAGGCGTCGTGGAGGGCATCCTCAGCGAGATCGAAGTCGCCGAGCAGGCGGATCAGGGTGGCGAAGACGCGGCGCGATTCGATGCGATAGACCTCGTCCACCAGTGTTCGCATGTCGGCGATGGCGTCGTTCATCAGCGATCGGTCCTCGGCCTGATCAGGGCTCAGATCATTCACTTCGGTGCGGCGGGAGGCGAGCAGTGTACTCAATTCGCAAACCTTTGGACAGATCTGGCCCTGGCCTTGACGGCCTCATCCTCGCGATTCTTCGGCGAGGCGGTCGTCTCCAGCGAGGCGAGCAAACGGGCTGAGATCCGGGCGATGTCGTCGACGGCGGTTGCGAAGGCGGCCTCGTTCGCGGCGCTCGGCTTCGTGTAGCCGCTGATCTTGCGGACGAACTGAAGCGCGGCCGCGTGGATCTCGGCGTCGGTGGCGGGCGGATCGAAATTGAAGAGAGTGCGGATGTTTCGGCACATGGCTTGTGATCTCCTCGGTCAGTATCGGACACGAACAGGTGTTCGGCTTATCCCAAATTGCGAAATGCGGGAATTGGAGAGTGTAGCCGGGCGCGGCCGACCCGACAGGCACCGTTGCGCTTTTGCCACGAGCGCACTTCGATCGTGGCGCATTCGAGACCCGCGCCGAGATACCGTGTGCTCGCCTGGTCCTCGGAAGGGAGGAATCTGATCGCTACCCATTTCTCTTCACTCATATGGGAAGCAAACCCCCACGCCGGCCACGGGCACTTCCTGCGTCACATTGCAGACATGACGCTCGCCAAAATGGTCGGAATGGCTGTGGACTCGTAGTCTCGCTTGCCTCTGGCGACTAGAAAGGAGTTCATGGTGGCCACTCTCAGACCTCACTTCTCCAGCGAGCAGAACATGCACAAAACGGGTCCAACGGGTCCTTCGCACCTGGTCGAGCGGGCGGTCCGACCCGCTGCCGTATTCGCGGCGGTCGGATTGGTCGGCTTCGCGGCGTTCCAGGCCGCGCTTGCGCTTGGAGCCCCGTTTGGAGCAGACGCCTGGGGTGGGTCCGATGCCGATCTGACACCGGGATTCCGAGTTGCGAGTGGACTGGCCGCGCTTCTTCTGCTCGGCGTCGCATACGTGGTGCTGGGTAGAGCCGGCTACTGGCACGCCGACCGAAACCGTGGCCTCTTCCGCTGGGGGACATGGGGAGCAGCAGTGTTCCTGGCCCTCAGCAGTCTCGGCAACTTCGCGTCAACGAGCAACTGGGAGCGA
>DASQCG010000430.1:0-4703 GCA_035634825.1 Thermomicrobiales bacterium
CCGCATGATCGCGATCCAGAGGAGCAAGAACCGATACATTTTGAGGGCGACCGGATTCCGATCGTGCCGGGCACGGAGGGTCCCGGCGAAGAGGACAAGCAGCGTGACGATGTCCGCGAAAACATGGTCGCTCAACGCGAACAAGCGCTGGATCATTAGCGCGCTCTTCCTGCCCGAGGACGGAATCGAGCTCCATCTTCAATCCCTCCTCTGCCGATGCGTTGTTGCATTGAGACGCGACCGATCGCAGGCGATGCCCGGGTGACCGTGGGGAAGTTGCGTTCATCGGCCAGGAATGGCGATCGACGACGGATTGAACCTACCTAAGCGTTCACTCAGTGCATTGTCAACTTCGGCTCCTGATGGGGATGTTCTGGCACCGAACGGCCGGGCGCGATTCGTGACGCCTCAAGATCCGTTCGCAGGTGCAATAGAGTGCCAAACCTGATGCAAGGGATTGCCAGATTGTCCCAGGTTTCGGAATCGGGATCACCAGGCCGTTCTGAACCGTAGGTGGACTTCGCCTGCGGGGATCCTCCCGGAAATCCCGCGGTATCAGGTCACTCGCAACCAATCCAGCGGGGCGAGATGAAGGTGTAGTGGGGAATGCGGGGTTGACATAGGAGTTTGGTCCTGATTACCAACCGTGACAACTTGGCCTGTAGACGTAGCCTATATGGCTCTATATAGTCGGGACCAGGAGTTAGCTCCTGTCCCGTGCCCCCGTAAGGCCTATTTTGGGGGCGGGTGGCGAGTTCCTGAGTACTCAACATCCGTAGGACCCCAAGCATAGCCTGGACGCCCGACGGACCTAGCAAACGGAAAGTGGGGCCGTGGAGATGAGTGACAGCACACGCAAGCGACGAACCCGGACGTTGCGCATCATGATGGCACTCTGTGTCGTTGCGCTCATCACGATCGGCAGCACGGCCAATGCCTTCGGCGCATTAATTCCGGGCACCGGTCCACGGGTACTTGATCCGACATTGCTCGCCCAGTCGATCTCAGCCAAGGCGCTGACAGACCACGAGTGCAATGACGCTGAGTGGCACTTCGTCATTAACCAGATCGATTCGGAAGCGAATGCTCCAGCCTCGATCACGGTGAAATGGGCCAACGGCGCTACGGAAACCGTACCTCTCGATAAGTTCACCGGCGGCGTTGCCCATTACACGACGACGTCCAACCTGGACTCCCAGGTGACCTCGGCAACAGCGTCGATTTACGATGGCTGGGACGGCCAATTCAATCTCTCGCATGGTCCGTGCGGCACTTCGGAAGAGACGAGTACCCCAACCAACACGCCGACGAACACGCCAGTACCGCCGACTCATACGCCGACCAACACGCCGACGAACACGCCAGTACCGCCGACGAACACACCCACCAACACGCCAACCAATACTTCGGTGCCGGCGACAAATACACCAACAAATACCCCAACGAACACGCCGACCAAGACGCCGACGCTCGAAGTCGCAACGTCGACTCCGACCAAGACGCCGACTGAGGAGGACAACAATCCGCAGATCGACGCCGAGGTTAATATCAGCATCATCTGTGTCACGAAGAACTCGGATGACAGCTATACCGTCCGGGCCAAGATCTCGGTCCTGAACCAATCAGAGCACAATCAGGACATCAAGATCACCGACGCCCACGCGAGCATCTCACCAGGCGTTGCCGATCTGTCGGCCCTCGAGAGCTTCTTCGAAGGTCAGGTCATCCTGAATGGCGATACGCTGAGCCACACCTTCAACATCGACCTGAATCCGAACGGGCAGGACAAGTTCACCCTGAAGTTCAGCGTCCTCTTCGAGTCGGTCCAGGGCCGCGGCGCCGTCCAGAGTCCGCGCGAAGATGCCGAAGAGTTCCACCTGAGCGGCCAGGAGGCCTGCGCGGAGCCGACGGCTACGCACACGCCGACGTTGGAGGCTACGAACACGCCGACCAACACACCGACGAACACACCGGTTGTTCCGACGAACACTCCGACGAACACTCCGACGAACACACCGGTTGTTCCGACGAACACACCGACGAACACTCCGACGAACACGCCGGTTGTTCCGACGAACACGCCGACCAACACGCCGACGAATACTCCTCCGTCGATCCTGGTCCCGACGGACACGCCCACGACTGAGGTCGCGACCGAGACGCCGACGAACACACCGGAGCCCCCGTCGCTCGTTGGAGGGGTCGAGTCACCAACTGTGGCGCCAACCGAGACGCCGAATGCCGCGGAAACCGTAGCAGCCGTGACCACTGCTCCTGAAAGCGGTGTTGGCTCCACTTTCTCGAAGGGCAGCCCGGTGTCGATCTTCCTGCTGCTGGTGCTCGCTGCCTTCGCTGGCGCCACCGGCTGGCAGATCCGGCCAAGGGAGCGGCGTCGATAGCGCTCGCTAACCCGAACAGGCTGAAGGCCGGTCCCGATTCCCGGGACCGGCCTTCTTCGTGCCTGCGTGGTTCAGTTGCTGACCGGGCCGTTAGACGCCCGGTGTTTTTGCAACTTCCGGTGACCGTTCCAGTTCGCCCAGGAGATCTTGCAGATCGAGCCGGGCGGTCTTCATGACGATCGATCCGTCCGGAGCCAACCAGAGGCTTCGGTCACGGTCCCAGGCAAGTTCGATGCCGATACCATCCGGATCGCTCAGGTAGAGCGCTTCATGCGTACCGTGGTCCGATGCCCCGTCGATGGGCCAGTTCATCTCGATCAACCGCTTAAGTGCGGCCGCAAGGTCCCGACGTTCCGGGTAGTTAATCGCGAAGTGGTATAGCCCCGTTGTCCCTGGAGCGGGCGGTGGCCCGTCAGTGCTCTCCCAGGTATTCAACCCGATATGGTGGTGATAACCACCGGCGGAAAGGAATGCCGCCTGGGAGCCGTACCGAACGACGACGTCGAAGCCCATAACATCCCGGTAGAAGGTGATCGAGCGCTCGAGATCGGAGACCTTTAGGTGCACGTGGCCAAGATGGGTCTGAGCGGGAACGCGATAATCTGCAGTCATTTGAACCCTCACTAACGAATCGTAAGCTACTTAATAATACATTAGTTGTCAACCTGGCCAGTCGCACCATTGACTGGTATTGCGCTCGTGCGCGCCTTGCTCTCGGCACGTATGGCCAGAACCAGATCCCGCAGGGTCGGGCCCAGACGCTCGCCGCAGCCATCGACCGTCAACAGCGTGGTGCCAGCCTTACCGACATTCGCCCGGGCAGCGATCTCTCCGGTCACGCGAGGGAGCCGACCTTCGGCGCCGCCGAGCACGAAGAGTTGGTTTGGCCGGCCGGCGGGCCCTGCGCGATATCCACGCTCTTTGAGGTACGCGATCGCAAACTGGAGCGCATCAGCCGGAGGGATCTTGAGGACTGCGCTCTTCTGGAACGCGGTCCGGCGCATTTCCTCGGCATGAGGGTTCATGGGCGAATCAGATCTCGCAGCTTTCGCCCGGGTTGAGCAGGAGGCACTTGGCCGTGGTGTCCGTTTCAACCCGCTTCTTGAAGGCCATTCCGTCCTGCCGGATCGGCGGAAAGGTGTTGTAGTGGCAAGGGATGACCATCGCCGGACTGATCAGCTGCACGGCTCGCAGCGCGTCATCCGGCCCCATCGTGAAGTGGTCGCCGATCGGGATGATCGCCACATCGATCCCCGCCTCGCCGACCAGGGCCATGTCGCCGAACAGGCAAGTATCGCCGGCGAAGTAGAGTGTCTTGCCACCGAAGCGGACGATATGCCCGGCCGGTACGCCGGGCGCGACGACCCCATTGACGGTCGAATAAGACGAGGTGTGCCACGCCGGGACAAACTTGGTCGAACCGCCGGAAAACGGGATTGTTCCACCGTGGTTAGCGCCCGTCGCGCCATCGACGCCCTGGGAGCCGATCCAGTTGGCGAGCTCGGCCGTTGCGATGACTTTGGCGCTGCTTCGCCTGGCAATCTCGACCGTGTCGCCGACGTGATCATTGTGGGCATGGGTCAGGATGATCGTCTGCGGCGAGAAATCGTTCGAAGAGACCGTCGCGGCCGGATTACCGGTGATGAAGGGATCGATTAGTACCTGGTAGTTATCCGCCTCGAGCGCGAACGCTGAGTGACCAATGAACGTGATCTTCATGTCGCCTCCTCCAGTCATTTACCCGACTGAGCGATCGTACGCAACGCGCCCTTCGCTGATCGTCAGGTCGATGGCGACGTCCTTCATCTCCTTCGGGGCAACCTGGCGAAGATCCGTCTCGAAGACGCAGACATCACCGAGCTTGCCGTTTTCCAGAGAACCCTTGCTGTGCTCCTCGAATGACGCGTAGGCTCCGTTCCAGGTATACGCCCGCACGGCGGTTTCGAGGTCGACCGTTTCCTCGGTCCAGATCTCGTCGCCGTTCACGTCGGTTCGGCTCATCATCATGCCGAGCCCCGTCGTGGCCGAGACCGGCACGACCGGCGCATCGGTGCTGGCCGCCGCGATGATGTCTTGCTCGGCATATGTCCGCATGCAGACGCTGTAGCGGAGTCTTTGTGCGCCGACATTCTGGAGGTATGCCGGTGTGAAGTAATACATGAAAGAGGTGCCCGGAATCGGCACGGCGGCAATCCGCTTGATCCGCCGGATCGTCGCGAAGTCGACGATTGAACAGTGCTCGATGCGGTGGCGCGTGTCCTGGCGCGGGTACCTGGCTTGCGCTTCCTCATAGGCATCGAGAAT
>DASQCG010000431.1:0-2455 GCA_035634825.1 Thermomicrobiales bacterium
AGGGGGCAGCACCGGGACGTAGCGCGGTCCGGCAGCCCCGCGATGACGCGAAGCGGCATGACGGTGCGGACGGTAGGCCCGGTCGCGGCGATGCCGGTGTTGTCAGCCCGGCGTTGAAACGCCGGGCTGAGTGCACGAAGCCCCTGTTCAGGGGCTGGGGTTATGGGCGCATCGCAATGCGCCCCTCCACGAGTTCGTTTGTCGTCATCAGGCCCCGAATCTGTGCTGAGCTCTGTATGCGTGATGCTGTGGCGTTCAGTCAGTACGAGCAGGGAGGTTACCTGGGATCACCGGACCGGTCTCCGGCGGTTTTCTCGACGCGTGACCACCGCGGAGCCGATTTTGCCCTGCCCAGGCCCGCCCCCGACTCAAGGGTGCCGCTTGTCTGCATAGTAGAACGTATGTTCTGGTGCTGTCAAGGGACATTTCGGCAAGTCAAGGCGTGTACGGAGCCACGCCACTACGACGAAGGGCGGGGCACGGCGGCACCCGCGCTACGGACGAACGGCGGGGCACCGGAGCCTCGCCACTACGACGAAAAGCGGGGCACGGGGGCACCCGCGCTACGGACGGAAGGCGGGGCACAGGGGCACCTACGCTACGAGCGAAGAAAAGCCGGCCACGGGGGGCCGGGGCTACGGTTTCAACTCCGCGCCCCCGCCCGCTGCTGCTCGCCTGCTCGACTTCTCGCCTAGATCAGGCGGACAGCGCCCCAGTAGCGAGTCGCGTAGTAGTCGCTGTAGATGCTGGAGATCGTGACACCGGTCGCCTCGTTCTCGGCATGGACGATCTGCCCGTCGCCGATGTAGATGCCGACGTGCGAGATTCCAGCCTTGTAGGTGTTCTGGAAGACGATCAGGTCGCCCGGCATCCAGTTGCCCCAGTCCACCCAGTATCCGGCCGCCGGCTGTCCCTCGACGCCGTGCCCGATGTCGACACCCAGCACGTTCAGATAGACGAACTGCGTGAATCCGGAGCAATCGAATCCGTACGGCGAGTTGCCCGCGGCCACGTATGGATAGCCGAGATACGACAGTGCGAAGTCGACAATCGACGTGCCGAGCGTCGCGCGCTTCTCCTCGGCCGTCGGCTCGCTCTTTTCGTGCTGCTCGCGCGAAGCGACCTGCACAGCCGAATCCGAGATTTCTGTTGCTGAATCCGCCCGGGTCCGGACGGAGCCATTGCTATCGGACGCCTGGTCCGCGAAAACAGGGGTGCTCCCAGCCAGAGGAGCCAAAACGGTCATGGCGCCCGCCATGAACCCGCGCCGTGAAAGCGTGCGCATTGGTGTAATTCCCTCGAGTCGTTCCTGCTTCTGGCGGCGGGGGCCGAGACCGGTCCGCCGCGCGCATCCCGCAGCCACGGGATGGGATATGTCGTGCTTCTCTCCGCGCTCCTACTTTGCTCCGCCGACCCGCAGCCAGAGGGCCGGCCCAATTACCTCGTCTTGCTTCGCGCCCCGCGTCCCGTCCATCCCGACAGGCACAGCTGCGCCCCGGTCTACCGCTCATCCTCGCGATAACCTGTGCAAAACTCCATCTTCACCGATGATGCGGGTCAAAGTAGCATGAATTGCCAAGAATTTGCCACCCCGATCGGGCATGATCGGCCTGGTACTCGGGTCCCGATGCCCGATTACCCACGGTCGCGACGCTCCCCGACCGGCTGATACAATCGGCACGAGATGGCGGGATACGCGTCCCGCGTGCCAATCGCGCTGCACTGGGAGAGATCGCTCGTGGCCTACCGGTTCCTGCTGGAGGTGCCTGAATCGCTCGTCGATGAGGCCAACATCGTGGTCGGCTCGACCGGCGATGCGCAGGTTGTCGTAGTTCGGAACTCGCATGGCCTCGGCTTCGACGATCCCTACCAGGATCTGACCATCGCCGCCCACTCCCTACTCGTCATCGGCGCAATCTACGACTGGTACGAGAGCCACACGCCGCGCCCGGCCCTGAGCCTGGTGCTGCACAGCGGCCAGCGCCTCAAACTCGCCGATTACGACCGCGGCCGCATGACCGCCGCGATTCGCTACGACCAGCCGTGGGTGGAGCGCACGCTGCCCAAGATCGGCGAGCATTACCGTGAGATCCTGCCGCCCGGCGATACCCGCATCGAGGGCATTGCCCCGCAGCCGGTGGTTCACCTCGCCGCAATCGTCGAAGAGACGCACCCGATCATCGCCGCGACCAGGCAACTCACCTACCTGTCGCCCGTTCATGCGCTGGTCAAGGTTCCGGACCTCGACCGGGCCGAGCGCTATTACGTCGACTTCCTCGGCGTTCATCTGCTCGGCCGGGAGCGGGTCGATGCCGCCGGCGAGCTCCAGCTCGTCGAGCGGGACTACCACGGCCCTCGCGCGCTGACGCTTGGCACGGAAGCCGACTTCAGCTATCTCTCCAACGAGCCCCTCCGGATCACGCTCCAGCGGGTCGGACGCGGCGCTCGCCTTCCG
>DASQCG010000432.1:0-3869 GCA_035634825.1 Thermomicrobiales bacterium
GGTCACGGGCGGGCATTCCTCCGGTGAGGCGTGGCGGCGGTCGCCAAATACTGCCCTCTATTCTAGTGCCTGCCCATCCTCGGATGACGCTTCGTCGGCATGCCCCAGCAAGACATATTGCGGGTCGAACTGCCAGTCGGCGATCGTCTCGATCTCGACCTCGAGGCGCGGGTTGAGTGTGTCCATTTGCTTGATGAGATGGATGTCGACCACCATCCGGTCGTCGAAGCCGAGTGCTTCGGCGAGCGAATCGAGGGCGATCTTGAGGCCGCCGTCGAGGTCGCGGCGGAAAGGCGTCTCGAAGTGGAAAGTCATGTAGACGCCGAGGAGAGATCCCTGCAGCCCGGCTTCGATCTGGACCGGCAGCTTGCCCGATGTGCGGAGCCGATCGATCAGCTTCCGGACGTCGGACTTGAAACTCTTGGCCTCCTTGCTGAGCACACGCCGTCGCCCGACAGTCACGTATTGGCTATTGATGCTCGGCGGCAGCGGCAATGTCAGTCTGAGTGTCCCCATCACCCCATTGTCCCACGCTCCCTTGACCCACGGCGGAAGGGTGCAGCCTTTCCGCCCCAGGTGGAAATCTGACGGTATTGACAAATATAAACCTATACTTTAGGTTTATATCTGGAGATCGGGCCAGACCCGCCACGTTGGCGAATGGTCGGCTCGGACGTCACATGAAAAGGAACAGATCGATGACCATTCCGCGTATCCGAGGAGTTGGGCTACTCGGCCTCACTGCACTCATCGCCGCGCTGCTCATCAGCCTGACCGGTGCCGCCCGCGTGGCAGCGCAGGACGCGACTCCCTCACCAGAGGCGGTCGACATGGGCGTCTGCACTGAGGCGCTGGGTATCGGCGAGGCTGGCGACGCCTGCGTAAACATCATCCACGCTTCGCCCGACGCACCGGCGGTCGATGTCTTTGTCGACGGAGAGCGCGCGCTGGAGAATCTTGCGTTTGGCAAGGCCTCCGGCTGGGTTGCCCTCCCGGCCGGCGACCACAAGGTACAGGTCGTTCCGACCGGCATGATGGCCGATGCGGCCGTGATCGACGCAGAGCTGACGCTTGAGGAAGATGCCGCGTATGAGGTGGCTGCGGTTGGGTTGGTTGCCGACATCACCGCCGTCGTCAACCAGGTGAATCTCAGTGAGCTCGGCGATGATGAAGCCCGGGTTCGGGTCGTTCACGCATCTCCTGACGCTCCGGCAGTGGATATTGCCGTGACTGGTGGAGATGTGTTGTTTGCCGAGCTCGCGTTCCCGAAGGCGAGCGGGACGCGCACGGTGCCGGCCGGAACATACGACCTCGAAGTGCGCGTGGCGGGCACCACCGATGTCGCCCTGCCGCTACCCGATGTCACCCTCGAGCCGGGCACGGTCTACAGCATCTACGCGATCGGCCAGGTGGCGGACGGCTCTCTGACTGTCCTGCCAATCGTCTCGTCGACCACTGGCGCGATGATGGCCACGCCGACTGCCTAATCCCCCTCTTCCCCAGCCAGCACCCGGTCAGGTTCTTCTGACCGGGTGTCCCTATCCCGGGAGCCGTATGATCCAAGTGCAACCCGTTGCCAGCCAACTCAATTCGTCGCCAATCGCGGAAAGATGCGCAGATGACTGACCTCGCAGCGCGCGCGGCACGTGCCGCACGCGACGACTCGCCCGAAATGGCCGGTCACGTGGTGCCGAGCCGGCTTCGCTGGGCGAACCTGGCCGTCGGCCTCGCGCATCTCGCGCAGGCAGTGCTCATCCTCGCACTCAGCAATGGCTTCTCATTGCCTGTCACTGCCGCCTTCCTCTCCGGACCGCCGGGGAGCGTCCCGACGGCGCGCGAAACCATCTGGGAGATCCCTGTCGGGCCCGCCGTTGCCCTTTTTCTGCTCCTGGCGGCGATGGACCATCTCCTGATGGCCGTGCCAGGCGTCTGGCCGTGGTATCAGGAAAACCTGCGTCGCGGCATGAATCCGGCTCGGTGGTGGGAATACTCGATCAGCGCCTCGATTATGGTCGTGCTAATCGCACAGGTGACCGGAATCAGCGATGTTGGAGCGCTGGTGGCGATCTTCGGTACGAACGCAGCCATGATCTTCTTCGGCCTGCTCATGGAGCGGGTTAACCGGCCGGATGGACCGGTGGATTGGGCGCCGTTCATCCTGGGTTGCATCGCCGGCGCCGTGCCCTGGCTCGTGATCGCCTACCAGTTTGTAGGTGCGGCGGACCGCGCCCCGGCCGGGGAGGGACCGCCCGCCTTCGTCTATGGGATCGTCATCTCGCTATTCATGCTCTTCAACAGCTTTGCCGTCAACATGCTGCTCCAGTACCGGCGCACTGGCCGCTGGCAAAGCTATCTCTTCGGTGAGTCGGTTTACCTTGTCCTCAGCCTGACCGCAAAGACTGCGCTGGCGTGGCAAGTCTTCGCCAACACGCTCGTCAGCTAAGTCAGCTTCTCCCCCTCTCTGGAGTCGGGTACCTTTGCACCGCGTGGGCACCGGGCCACGAGGCTTGATGCGAGCACTGCGCGACGACGGGATGGCAGTGTCAGAACCGAGTGAGACTCCAAACGTGCGGCTGGCGGTCTTGATCTCAGGGACAGGACGGACGCTGGCGAATCTGATCGAGTCGATCGCCGCCGAGGCGCTCGAGGCCGAGGTCGTCGCGGTGGTCAGCTCGCGCGCG
This sequence comes from Thermomicrobiales bacterium, assembly GCA_035634825.1. Lineage (GTDB taxonomy): Bacteria > Chloroflexota > Chloroflexia > Thermomicrobiales > UBA6265 > DASQCG01. Next base: position 2,682 of record DASQCG010000432.1, read on the forward strand.
GGTGTGCGCGGGATTGAAATTGCCGAAGTCGCTGGGATCCCCGTATCAGTCGTTACGCGAAGACCGTATTCGGACGATGCCTCGTTCAGTGATGCGATCTATGCCGCCATTACACCATATGAGCCTGACCTGATCATCTGCGCCGGCTTCCTGAAGCGGCTGGTCGTGCCGCCCGAATGGGAAGGCAGGATCCTCAATATCCACCCCTGCCTGATCCCTGAATCGAATGCGGCCGGCCTCGGCTATTACGGCGATCGTGTCCATCAGGCAGTGATCGATTGCGGCGCGACGACCTCGGGTGCGACCGTCCATGTCGTCGACAACGAGTACGATCATGGGCCGGTCGTGATGAAGGAGACGGTACCTGTGCTGCCTGGCGATACTGCGAGCGACCTGGCCGCGCGGGTCTTCGCGCTCGAATGCGAGCTGTATCCCCGGGCAATCGCGCACTATCTGACGCAGCATCCTGACCTGATTCGGCGCTCCGGCGGGGGAGATTGGGGGTAAACTGACTGCAATTGTCGGGATTCTGTCCGGGCGCTGCGCCCGAGATCCCGCGCTCCGCGATCCGCGCACGAGGAATCACATTTCATGCCAGCCACTGAACTTACCAAGGAGCAGATCCTCGATCTGCTGCGACCCATCCAGGATCCGACGCTCGACCAGAGCATCGTCGATCTCGGCATGGTCAAGAAGGCCGAATCTACAGACTCCGGCATCGCCCTCAACATCGAGATGCTGACCTCGCTCCATCCGCACAAGGACCAGCTCGAATCGGCCATCCGCGACGCCCTGGCCGGGACCGGTGAACCGACCATCACCTGGACCTACCGTGTCCGGGCCAGCGGCTCGGGCCGGTCGGATGCGCAGGCGATCAAGGGTGTCAAGAACGTCGTCGCGGTCGCCTCGGGCAAAGGCGGCGTCGGCAAGTCGACCGTCGCGGTCAACATCGCGGTCGCGATGGCCAAGACCGGCGCCTCGGTCGGCCTGCTCGACACCGATGTCTATGGGCCGAGCATCCCGATCATGATGGGCACGACCGAAAAGCCGTTGATGCGCAACAACAAGATGATCCCGATCGAGGCGCACGGCGTTAAGCTGATGTCGATCGGGTTCATCCTCGAGCCGGACAAGGCGCTGATCTGGCGCGGTCCGCTCGTCGCCCAATTAATCACGCAATTCCTGAAC
>DASQCG010000433.1:0-3832 GCA_035634825.1 Thermomicrobiales bacterium
TTCTGGCTCGACAACGGCCTGCCCCTGACGACCGACGTGCCGTCGTACGCGGCGACCGGCTACCAGCTGCCGGAGCCCGATTTCAGCCTGCGGGCGTTCCGCGACGACATCCTGCCGCGCCTCGGCGACCCGAGCCTCGCCCTCGTCGACGTCCGCAGCCCGGCCGAGTTCAACGGCGAGATCATTGCACCGCCCGGCATGAGCGAGACCGCCCAGCGAGCCGGCCACATCCCGGGCGCTGCCTCCGTTCCGTGGGCCCAGACGGTCCGCGAGGACGGCAGGTTCAAGTCCGAGGAGGAGCTGCGCGCGCTGTACGAGGCCAAGGGCGTCACGCCCGACAAGGACGTGATCGCCTACTGCCGGATCGGCGAGCGCTCGAGCCACACCTGGTTCGTACTGACCTATCTGCTCGGCCACAAGAACGTTCGCAACTACGACGGCTCATGGACCGAGTGGGGCAGCATGGTCAACGTCCCGATCGAAAAGAACGTCTGACCATGGATCGATCCGAATACATCGAGTATTTGCTCGACCATTACCAGAACCCACGCAACAAGCACCGCATGGAGGGCGCCGATGTTCAACTCGGCGGTGGCAACCCGGGCTGCGGCGACCTGATCACGATCTACCTCAAAGTGGACGACAACGACCGTATCACCGAGGCCAGCTTCGAGGGTGAGGGCTGCACGATCAGCCAGGCCGGTGGCTCGATCATCGCCGAGATGCTACCCGGCATGTCGTTGTCCGAGATCAAGGAGCTCGGCACCAGCACGATGATCGAGGAGATGGGCGATGACATCGTCAAGAGCCGTGTTCGCTGCGCGACCCTGGCCCTCGGCACCGCCCAGGCTGCGGTGAACCAGTTGCTGACCGATCGCGTGCGGGCCACGCTGCGCCAGCAAACCAGCGACTAAGCCCGATGCCGGTCAGATTCCCCGTCATCGACGATCGCCCGACCCCTCTCCGTACGCGAGCCTACGGCATCGCCCTGATCGGCTGCGGCGGTATCGTCAACTACGCGCATTTGCCGGCCTATGCCCGGCATGGCCTCAAGATCGTCGGCTGCTATGACCTGAACCGGGACGCTGCCCTTTCGACCGCGACCGCACACGGTATCCCGCGCGTCTACGAATCGGTCGATGAGCTGCTGATCGATCCTGAGGTCACGATCGTCGACATCGCCGTCCACCCTGCCGCGCAGCCTGACCTCGCCGTTCGCTGCATCGGGGCCGGCAAGCACATCCTGTGCCAGAAGCCACTCGCACTCAACCCGATCGAGGCGCGCCGAATCGTCGACTCGGCGGCGGCTATGGGCGCCAAGGCGGCGGTCAACCAGCAAATGCGCTGGTCCGGCGGGATCGCGGCGGCGAAGCAGATCATTGATCGCGGCTTCATCGGCGATCTGACTGATCTGCAGATCAACGTTTCGGTCAAGACCCCGTGGCACATGTGGCCCTGGCTGCGAGATTCCGACCAGCTCGACGTCATGTTTCACTCGATCCATTACATCGATGCCATCCGCTTTCTGGCCGGCGATCCGGAGCTGGTCACGAGCCGGCATACGAAATTCCCGGATCAACCGGAGCGAGCCGAGACGAAGACCGTGACCGTGCTCGACTACGAATCAGGCTGTCAGGCGTTGATCGCGGTCAACCACCACGACGAATCCGGCGGCGTGCACGCCTGGTTCCGCGTCCTCGGCACGGAGGGCGTGATCGAAGGCGATATCGGGCTGCTCGCGACCTACCCGGAGGGTGGAGTCGACACAATCCGTGCCCGGCGCGGCGATGAGCCGGAGGGCGAGTGGCACGAGCCCACGCTGACGACACTCTGGATGCCGAACGCCTTCATCGGACCGATGGCCTCGCTCATCAACGCGATCGAGTCCGGCGGAACGCCGCTTACCAACGTTGCCGACAACCTGAACACGATCCGCGTCGTCACCGCCGCCTACGATTCGATGGCGCAGGGCCGGACAATTCCGCTCAACTCGGTCCCGGGCTGACGGGATGGGCAAGGAAATGACCGGGCCGATCGCGGAAATCGACCTTTGCCGAGCCTGGACACGCCTACCCCGCTCGATTCCGCTGAAGATAACGGACGGCCGCTCGGTCGATGTGATCCACCTCGGCACGTGGACGCACGGATTCGGCCCCGACTTCCGGGACGCGATCATCTCGATCGACAATGGGCCGACCGAACACGGCAGCATCGAACTGCACCTCCGCACCAAGGGCTGGAGCGACCACCGGCACCATCTCGATCCCCGGTACAACGACGTCGTTCTCCACATCGTCGGCCAGCACGATACGGTGGAAACCCGGCGCGCCGATGGCAAGCTCGTGCCGACGGTCGTGCTCGACATCCAGGCATTGGGCCTGCCGACGCACGAAGTCGACTGGTCGCTGGTCGGTGGTGCGGTATGTGCGGAGCGGCTGGCGCTCGAACAGCCCGACCTGATCCGCGGCATCGTCGGGCGGCTCGGCGATAACCGGATCACCGCCCGCGCGGCGAGGATCGAGTCTTGGCTGACTGAACAGACACCGGATGCCGTCCTCTACGCCGAGATCCTCGACGCCCTTGGCTACGTTGGTAACCGGGAGCCGATGGCCGAGATCGTCGCACGTTTGCCGTGGGCCAACCTCGTCGTCATCGCCGGACAGGACTCCGAATCATTCGATCGGACCATCGCCGCGTTGCTCGGCGTCGGCGGATTCTTGCCATTGTCCGACGCCGAAATCGCGCACACCGGCCTGGAGCCAGATCGCGCACATGGTCTGGCATCGATTTGGGCCGGGATAGCGACCGACTGGAACGTCGAACCAATGCCGTCCACAGACTGGACCATGGCCCGAATCCGTCCAACCAACCACCCAATCCGCCGCTTGGTACAAGCTGCTGCCCTAATCGCCAGTACCGGGTTTCATCTCACCGCTAACCTGCTTAGCTCATTACGCGCGGCTGCCGATCCGACTCCATTTCTGATCGAGTGCGTAGACCGGGTCGGGGTACCCGCGCTCGGCTCCGATCGCGCGCGGGCCATCGCCACCAATGTGCTGATCCCGTTCGGCTTCGCGCTGGCCAGCCAGACCGGCGACTCCGACCTGGCCGAAAGCACCGCGCGGGTCTGGGAATCGCTGCCCGGCGCGGAATCCAACGAGCGCACCCGCCGCGCGGTTCGCCAGATCACCGGCGAGGTCGGCATGAAACGGCTCGGCGCCCGCCTCCAGCAAGGGCTGATTCACCTCGACCAAACCCTCTGCGGACCGCGCCGCTGCTACGAGTGCCCGATTGCCGCAGTCGTAGTCCGCGAATCTGCGGCGGACGGCCTCTCGCTCGGGTAAAGTGTCGCGAGGGCTTCCGCTTCTACATCCGGGGGTAATTGCACCATGCCGCCAGTGTCGATCATCGACTCGCACGTCCATCTCTGGGACCCCGTCAAGGTCGAGATTCCGTGGCTCACGAACGTGCCGAAGATCAATGTCGAGCGCAACCTCGGCGACTACGCGGAGGCAACCTCCGGGCTCGACGTGCAGGGGCTGGTCTACCTCCAGGTCGAAGTCGCGCCGCCCTACGCTCTGCTCGAGGCGCGCGATCTGGTCAACCTCGCCCGGTCAGACAAGCGGGTGATGGGCGTGGTGCCATGGGCGCCGCTCGAATACGGCGACAAGGTCCGCTATTACCTCGAAGAGATGGCGGCGATCGGACCCGAGATCAAGGGCATCCGCCGAATCGTCCAGGATGAACCGGACCCGGAGTTCTGCCTCCAGCCGCGCTATATCGAGGGGACGAGCGCCCTGCCCGATTACGGACTGACCGCCGACCTCTGCTG
>DASQCG010000434.1:0-1943 GCA_035634825.1 Thermomicrobiales bacterium
CCGCATCCCATCCAGAGTCACGTGTTTGCCGTTGCTCTCCATCGTCAACTGCTGGAGATAGGCGGGAAAGCGTTTCAGGTATTGGTCATAGGGCAGCACCGCCACCGTCTGGGCGCCGAAGAAGTCGCTGTACCAGACGCCGAGAAGGCCCATGAGGACCGGCAGATTGCGCTCGAACGGCGCGGTCCTGAAATGCTCGTCGATGGCATGGAAGCCTTCCAGCATGGATTGGAAGTGATCCGGGCCGATCGCAAGCATGGTCGAAAGGCCGATTGCGGAATCCATCGAGTAGCGGCCGCCGACCCAGTCCCAGAACTCGAACATGTTGGCGGTGTCGATGCCAAACTCGGCGACCTTTTCGCCGTTGGTCGAGACCGCAACGAAATGCTTGGCCACTGCCTTGGCATCGCCGCCCAGGCCCCGGAGCGACCATTCGCGCGCGCTCTGCGCGTTGGTCATCGTCTCCAGTGTCGTGAAGGTCTTCGAGGAGATGACGAACAGCGTTTCCGCCGGATCGAGATCGCGCGTCGCCTCGACGAAATCGGTGCCGTCGACGTTGGACACGAAGCGGAACGTCATGGCGCGATCGCTGTAATACTTGAGCGCCTCATATGCCATCACCGGTCCGAGGTCGGAGCCGCCGATGCCGATATTGACGATATTGCGGATGCGTTTGCCGCTGTGGCCTTTCCACTGGCCGCTGCGGACGCGGTTGGCGAAGTCACCCATCTTGTCGAGCACCGCGTGAACCTCCGGCACGACGTTCTTGCCGTCGATCAGGATGGATGCGCCTCTTGGCGCACGCAGTGCCACGTGCAGCACGGCGCGATTTTCCGTGACGTTGATCTTCTCGCCGCCAAACATCGCGTCGATCCTGGCGCGCAGTCCGGATTGCTGGGCAAGCTCGATGAGCAACTTGAGCGTCTCCTCATTGACGCGATTTTTCGAGTAATCGAGGTAGACGCCGGCGGCCTCCGCGGTCATCCGCTCGCCGCGCGCCGGATCGTCCGCGAACAGATCACGCAGTTGCAGGCCTCGCATGGTCTCATAGTGGCCGGCGAGGGCCTGCCAGGCCGCGTGTCTGCTCGTCGATCGCGTGCGAGAGGTCTCCGATGGTGCGGCCATCTGCGGCATCCTTTCTGATTCCTCAGCGCGTTCGTCCCGGACGGTTCCTGCTTGTCGGGGCAGCATCCTCGTCCTCCCACAGTCGAAATCCACCGCGAAAGGCGTTGCTATTGTCGCCGGCGCGACATTGCGGTGGCAGTACGTCGAGCTTCGCCACGTTACCTCCTCCGATGACGGTATCGTCGGGCTCCAGGGCGGCGATCAGGAGCGCCACCACGTCGGTCACGTGCCGCCGCCACTTCTTCTTGCCGAAGCGTTCCAGGCCGGCCCGCCCGACATAATCTTCATAGGTGCCTTTCTTGTAGGGCAGGTGACCGAGCTCCATGGGCTCCAGGATGCCCTCGACGACCATGGCTGTTCCAAGGCCCGTTCCCAGGCCCAGGAAGAGCATCTTGCCACCCTTGTAGCTGCCCAAAGCCTGCATGGCGGCGTCGTTGACGACCTGGACGGGTCGACCGAAGGCCGCCGCGAAATCGAACCCGACCCAGCCGCGTCCCAGGTTATGCGGCTCCGCAACCGGTCGCCCGCGGAGAACCGGGCCGGGATAGCCGATCGACACCATGTCATGCGTCCATCCGACGGCGAGCTTCTTGACTTCGGTAACCATCCGCTTGGGAGTCAGCGTGGGTCCGGATGCAAAGGATCGACGTTCTTGCTGCCCGCTGGCAAGAATCTTGACCGAGGTCCCGCCGACATCGACGACCAGCACGTTCTTGGCCGAGGACTTCTTTGCGACCACGGATCGCAGCGGTCGCGCGGTTTTGCGCTTGAGGGCGAGCGACTTCGATTTCACGACGTCAGCTCGCTCGCTTGAGGAC
>DASQCG010000435.1:0-6451 GCA_035634825.1 Thermomicrobiales bacterium
TTGATGATCTCGATCGACTCGGCCAGCCGCTCGAGCCGGACCGGCGCTTCCGGCCAGTAGTCGCCGGTGATGTGCTCGTTGAGGGCCTCGCCCGCGCCGAGTCCGAGGTAGAACCGACCGGGGAACATCACCTCCAGCGTCGCCGCGGCCTGGGCGATGATGGCCGGGTGGTACCGGTAACCGGGCGGGGTCACGCCGGTGCCGAAGCGCAGTTTGGTGGTCGCGCCCAGTGCGCCCATCCACGACCAGACGAAGGCCGACTGCCCCTGGCTCGGCACCCACGGATGGAAGTGGTCGGATGCGATCACGCTGATGAAGCCCAGCTGCTCGGCTTGTTGCGACCACTTGAGCATGTCGTTCGGGTCGAATTGCTCGAAGCTCGCGGCGTACCCAATTCCCTTGACAAGCATGCAGGTTCCTTCCCTTATCGAAACAGGTCTCGCGCCGGGTCCATGACCAGGTCGCGTCCGGTGCCCGGCTCAGCTGAGACCGGAAATTGATAGCCGCGGACGATCGCGACCGGTCGCGCGTCCAGCTTGTTCATGATCAGCTCTGCGGCCGCGGCGATCTCGTCGGCAATGGCCAGCACGGTCACGTGCAGGCTGTACCCAGCCGCATCGGTTTGGCCCCGATAGTCGGCCAGCGCCGGGATGCCGGCGACGCCGATCGCCACGTTGATGATTCCGTTTCGCCACGGTCGCCCGAACGAGTCGGAGATGACGACGCCGACATCGACGCCGAACTCGTGACAGAGCCCGGCTCGGATGTGAGCGGCGGAACGATCTGGATCGACCGGCAGCAGGCAGACGGTATGCGGGCTGACATTCGAGGCGTCGACGCCGGCATTGGCGCAGATGAAGCCGTGGCGTGTCTCAGCGATCAGGATGCCGCGCTCCATCCGCACGATCCGGACCGCCTCCCTCAGCACGACCTCAATCTGGCGCGCGTCCTTTTCGTACTTCTCGGCCCACTGAACCGCCAGGGCCGACGGCTCGATCGTGGTCATATCGACGAGCTGCCCTTCGGCCTTGCTGACGATCTTGTGCGTGACGACGACCACATCACCATCGACGAGCGGTGTGTCGCTTTCCCGAAGGCCGTTCGCGATCAGCCGGACCAGGTCGTCGCCGGGCTGGACTTCGGGGATATGGTCGATTCCGATGATCTCGATCGCGATCATGTGCCGGTTTCCCGCAGGCGCGACATGAAGGCCGTGTCGAGCGAGACGAGATTGCCGAGGTCGTCGGGCGTGTCGAGATCGAAGCCGAGTCCTGGCAGTTCAACGATTGCCGGCTCAATGTCCAGTTTCCGCGCCTCATCGACGTGTGCCGCAAAGCTGCCGACGCCGAACCGGAACCGGAATTCGGAAAGATCGGCAGGCCCGCGCCGCAAGAGCAGAGCGTTGGTTCCCGCGCGGTGCTGGTCCGGCGCGATCACGATCTGACCCGGAGTCCCGACGAGATCGGCTACGTCCTCCCCGATGACCAGCGGCAAATCGGCGAACAGGATCAAGAGCGCGTCGAACCGATTGACCGCGCCGACCCGCCGTGCCTGGTCCAGGGCAGGGATCAGTCCCGGGGTCGGGTCGTTCTGGCGGATGCCGATCACTTCGTGGTCGATCGCATGGGCGAAGGCCAGGACATCGACATCCGGCGAGATGACCAGGACTTGGTCGATCACTTCAGAGTTGCGGCAGGCACCGAGCGTGATTGCCAGCATGCGCTTGGTCAGGTCGCGCCGAACGTCGGGCGTCACCGCTGGGGCCAGGCGCGATTTGCCGGTCGTCAACGATCGGACGGGAATGATCGCGAGGGTATTGCTGCTCACGCGGTCGCCTTTACGTGGAGTGACTCGCCAAATGCCACGACCTCCCGGGCCAACCGGCCGCGGTCGGCGATATCGTGCATGATCGCATCGGTGACAAGAACTGCGATGCCGAGCTCTTCGATCTCCGCGGCCTGCTCGGCGTCGACATGGTCGATCACGAAGCCGTCGATCAGCCCTTCGTACAGCCGGGCCACGCCGACTGCGGTCGACTCATGACCGAGTGTCTCCATCATCTTGTCGGCCGGGCCCTTGAGCGCCTTGCCACCGATCAGCGGGCTGATCGCGATTGCAGGCGCGGTGCGGTCGGAAATCGCGCGGTGGAATTCGTCGATGGCCAGGATCGGCCCGATGCTGACGATCGGGTTCGACGGCGCCAGCACGATCATCTCCGCACGCTGGACCGCTTCGAGCGCAGCGGGTGTCGGATGCGCCTCCTCGATGCCGACGAATGAGACGCCGATCACGTCGTCCTGTTGCCGGCGGCGCACGAAGTAGTCCTGGAAATCGATCCAACCTCCGGGCGTCTCGATCGTGGTTCCCACCCGGTCATTGGTCATCGGGATGACCGGCGTCGACACGCTGAGGCGCCGGCGGAACTGGTCGGTGACCTCGGAGAGCAACGCGCCCTCGCGCATCCAGGATGTGCGCAGGATGTGCGTCGCGAAGTCGCGATCGCCGAGCAGGAACCACGGCTCTTCTCCGAAAGCAGCGATGCCATCGAGCGTTGCCCGGGTGTCGTCGGCGATGCCCCAACCGAGGACCGGATTCGCCAGGCCGGCCAGCGTGTAGAGCACGGTGTCGAGGTCCGGGCAGATCCGCAGACCGAAGAGCTCGAAGTCGTCGGCCGTGTTGACGACCGCCGTGACATTCTCGGCTCCGTTCGCCTGAACCAGGCCGTCGAGGAAACGCGCTCCGCCGACTCCACCCGCCAGGGTTGCAATCACCAGATGAATTCCTGCCTAGAAGCCGTGCGTGACGACGCGATCAATCGGCATCGTCAACGTGACGCGCTGCTGGTGCTTCCAGTTCTGCTCGTGCGCGTCCCGCACCTCTTCCTCGGAATCGTAGCGCCGGCCGATGCGCTGGATATCCTCCTGCGCGACGGACTGATCGTCGTTGAAGGTGACGGCGCCGGTGAGGGTGACGTACTTCAGCCCGTCCTCAACGCAGAGCGAGATCCGATTCGAGCCGTCCATGTTCCGGAACTTGATCCGCCCCTTGGCGGTGTTCATCGTGATGGTGTTGTCTTCCAGCACGTACCACATGACCGACTGGTGGATCGACCCGTCGGGGTTCGAGGTGGCCAGGACGGCGAATCGGCGCTCGTTCAGAAAATCGCGGACGGCATCAGTCAACATTGAGCAGGAATCCCCTTCGCACTCGTAAAGCTTCAATTTGGGAAGCAATGCTAGGGGAGCCCGCCGGGACCGTCAACCGATTGCCAGCCTAACCGTTCTGCCAGGGCTTGACGCTCAGGGTCGATGCACCACCCGGCTCGCTCAGGCAGGGCGGGACCGCCAGGCCGGTCAATCCGGTGATTCGACCTTTCCCGCCGCGGAATGCGACCGCGACCTGCGGCTCGCCAGTGACCGGCGCACCGCACCAGTTCGACCAATGGATGCCGAGCGTGGCGCTCTGACCGGGCGCGAGCGTGATCGTCGGGATCGCCACGTTCGGCTCCGGGCTGGCTGTCATTATCGGATTGCCCGAGCCGTCGGAGACTGTGACCCTCGGAATAGCGCCGAGTACGCAGGAACCAGCGGCAACGTTGGTGGCCGTGATCATGCCGTACCGCTGCCCCGCACCGGCATCGCCGGTCATGGTCGCGTGGAGATCGCTGGCCGCGCAGAGCGGAGCCATATCCCGGACCGTAACCTCCTTGATCGCGGCATCGATCAACTTCGGCACGCCGGCCTCGCGACCCTCGATGTAGGTCCCGGTGAATCGGTGAACCGAGCCGTCCGTGTGCCAGGCGGTGACGGTGACGTCGTAGTCCACCTGATTGTGAGTCGGGTCGGGTCGGACGTTGTTGATCACGAGGTCGTCGAAGACCGTGTCGGTAAATCCGGCTGTGAAGTTCTGGAGCGTCTGGCGGGCGCGGAACTTCGCGCCCAGGCAACCGTAGGCGGTCCGGAAGGCGCGGCGGTCGATGGCCTGGTAGTAGTCGAAGACCAATCCGCCCTCATTTTGCGGAGTCGCGAGGGCGCCGTGGTGAATGCCGAAGAGTGCGGCGCCGGCAGCAATCACGCCACCCAGGATCGTTCGTCGATCGGTTTGGTGAGCAAGGTTTCGCGCAAGTCGATCAAAGCTGTGCTCGTCCATGGTTTGTCCCATTCCGGAAGGCCAATTGTCAGTTACTTAAACGCCATTCGGACCGGTTTCCGTTTCATTTCCTGCGGGCCGGACCCCAGATCTCCGTATACTCGGGCGACGTGCAGCATAAGGAGGAACAGGTGCCAGTCGTTGATGTCCGCAATGCCGAGCAGCCGCTGGTCCTGGCACTGGATATCGGCACGTCGTCGACCCGCGCGATCATCTTTGACCGGCGTGGCCGTCCGCTCCGCGACAGCGAGAGCCAGCTCAAGTACGAGATGACGACGACGCCCGATGGTGGCGCCGAGGTCGACGCCCTCATGCTGGCGGACCTGGTCGGCCAATCCATCGACACCGTCCTCGCCCGGCATCAGGTGCCGATCTCGGCAGTCGGCGTCGCCGCGTTTTGGCACTCGCTGATGGGCGTCGATGGGGATGGCAAGCCGACGACTCCGGTTTATCTCTGGGCGGATACCCGGTCGCGCGAGGACGTCGACGCGATCAAGCATGAGTTCGACGCACACGAGCTCTGGCAACGAACCGGCTGCTTCGTCCACTCGAGCTATTGGCCGGGCAAGCTCCGCTGGTTGGCTCGAACGCGGCCGGACCTGGTCAAGGCGACCTCAACCTGGTGCTCCTTCAGCGGCTACCTGCTGCGGAGGTTGTTCGGCGCCGAGGGCACGTCGATCTCGATGGCGTCATCGACCGCGATGATGAATGCGACGACACAGCAGTGGGACGACCTCGCTCTCAAAGCCGCCGGCGTTGATCCCGATCATTTGGCGCCGATCCGCAATGAGCGGGAACCGCTGGCGGGCATGGCGCCGGAATATGCCAGGCGATGGCCGACCCTTGCTCAGGTGCCGTGGTTTCGCGGGATCGGCGACGGTGCCTGCGCCAATGTCGGATCGGGCGGACTTGGCCCAGACAGGATTGCGCTGACCGTTGGTACGTCCGGGGCGATGCGCATGGTCAGGCGGCTGCCGGCCGGCACGTCACCGAACACCCCGGAATCGCTTTGGACCTACCGGCTCGATGACCGGGCGGCGGTTATCGGCGCGGCGATCAGCAACGGTGGCAAGGTGATTGACTGGTTCGGCGATCTGACCGGGTCTGCGTTCGACAGCGAGGCGTTTCGCTGCGCCGAGAAGCTGGAGCCGGATTCGCATGGGCTGACCGTGCTGCCGTTCCTGGCCGGCGAGCGCGCGCCGATCTGGAGTGATTGGGCGACAGGCGCGGTGAGCGGCCTCAAGCTGGCGACGACGGCGGCCGATTTGATCCGGGCCGGGATGGAGTCGGTCTCATACCGGCTGGGGATGATTTACGCCGACCTAGCGACACAGACCGAACCTGACCACCAGATCCTCGCAAACGGCGGGGCGATCCTTCGCTCAGACGTATGGATGCAGATGGTTGCCGACGTATTTCAGCACCCGATCGTCGCCCTGCCGCCCGATGAAGAGTCGACTGCTCGCGGCGCGGCCTTGATGGCGCTCGAATACGCCGGGCTGATCGAATCGCTCCTCGATGCCGACGATCCGGCCGGATATGGACGCAAGATCGAGCCCGAACCCGCCCGAGCCGAGATCTACCGCGCGGCCATGGACCGCCAGAACCGCCTGCTTGATCTGCTGTATGAAAACGGCAAGCCGCGCCTGGATGCCCTCTAATCGGCGGTGCGGCCGCCGTCGACGTAGATGGTTTGGCCGGTGACGAAGCTGGCCGCGTCGGAGGCGAGGTAGACCGCCGCGCCGACGATATCCTCCGGCCTGCCGAGCCGGCCCATCGGGATCGTTTCGATGATCTCGCGGTACTTGACGGGGTTGTTCATCAGCTCGGTGATCAGGCCGGTCACGGTGTAGGCCGGTCCGATCGCGTTGATCGTTACGCCCTTAGTCGCCCACTCGGTTGCCATCGCCTTGGTCATGATCGCGACCCCGCCCTTCGTGGCCGCATACGGCGCATGTTGCGGGTGGCCCATCAGGCTCGAGACCGAGCCGATGCTGATCACCCGGCCATAGCCGCGTGACAGCATGCCCCGCGCGACAGCCTGCGTCACGAAGAAGACGCCGGAAAGGTTCGTGTTGATGATCCAGAACCACTCCTCGGGTATGTAGTCGACCACGTCCTTGCGGATATTGGTCCCGGCGGAATTGACCAGGATGTCGATCTTGCCGAGTTCGGCCTCGATCTCGGCGACGACCTGGTTGACCTGATCCGGGATGGTGACATCGATCGCGCGAAAGACCGCGATCCCGGAGCTGTCCCGCTGGCAGGAGTTAGCGACCATCTGGGCGGTATCGAGGCTCAA
>DASQCG010000436.1:0-3039 GCA_035634825.1 Thermomicrobiales bacterium
AATACCCCAACCAGCACACCGACAGACACGCCGACCAGCACACCTACGAGCACTCCTACCAGCACACCAACAGACACGCCGACCAGCACGCCCACGTCGACGCCGACGGACACTCCCACAAGCACGCCGACTGGCACGCCCACCGACACGCCGACTAGCACTCCGACCGGCACGGTAACCTCGACGGCGACCTCCACCGCTACCAGCACGGTGACATCGACCGCGACCAGCACGTCGACCGCCACGAACACGCCGACGAGCACGGCGAGCCCCACGGCTACCCCGGATGACTCGCTGGGTGGTGTGACCGCGACGCCGAATCCGACTGCCGATCAAGGGCCGGACGTCACGGAGCTGCCGTCCACCGGTGGTGGCCCCACCGACGCGACGCAGAGTGGTTTCGCCTGGACCGTCGTGGCCTTGCTGGCGGCCGTTGCCTTTGCCGGTGGCCGGGTAGCGATCACCAAGCGCCGGGCTCGCGACCAGCGGTAGAAATCTACTCGCGGGTCATCATCCAGAACCTATCCGGAAGGCGCCGATCGAGCCACTCGCCGGTCCGTAACCTGGTGTCGAATTCCTGAGGCCGATTTGCGAGAAAAGGCGCCGTGGTCGGTGTGGACGCGTCCCCGTGCTGATTCCCGCAGGCGGTCAACTGCTCTCGTATCGGTAAATCGTGACCCCGGATTGCTGGTAGATCACTGTGAGCTCGCCGCTCTGAACGGCGGCGTCGAACTTGGCCAGCGCTGATGCGTCGTAATACGCCCGCTCGAGATCGCCGATGTAGATCAGCTGTACGTGGTACTTGTCGAGCAGCGGCCGAATCTGGTCGAACGACGTCGTCGCGCCCAGCATGTGCTGCACGTCGTCGCGTCGCTCCGCGATCATCATGCCGAAACCAGGTCGTTGCTGCGTCTCATGCCAGTCCCAGCCCAGCACGGTCGGCAAGCCGGTGTAGATGCTGACTCGTGATCCCCAACGATAGCCAGGCGTCGTCGCCTCGAGCACGACCGGCGAGCCGTCGACGTTGGCGCGGAGCCAGTCGATGGCGTGTTGGTCGTTCGCCAACGGGAAGCTGACCGGCTCCCGGCCTTCCGGCGCATCGGTGTAGGTCGCGCCGTCCATGTAGGCCATCCCATCGAGCTGGACCGGCAGAGGAGCGAAACGGTCCCCGACCCGCGCCGGGATCGCGATGGCTGGGTAGAGTGCCGACGCGGAGATCAGGACAAGCAGCGCCGCAGACCAGACCCACCTCGGCGCGCCGGCCCTGGTCCGGTGATCAGACCAGACAGCGGCAATCGCCACGGCTGCGACCACGCCGAAGAGCAGCCAAGCTTGCAGATAGAGCTTGAAAACCGTGTTCATGCGGCCGATATCGCCCATGAGCGCGACCTGCTCGGTGACCAGGCCGAGGCCGAGCGCCACCGCTCCGAGTAGCAGCGTGAACAGACGAATCGGCTCGTCCCGGCTGCGCCATGCGGCATTGCCGACCAGCATCAGCGCGCCGAGTAAGGCCATGCTGAGCCTGTCCGTTGCCAGGCCAATGACGATAAGACCTGTCGAGATCGCGCCCACAGCGGGTACGACCAGCCCGGAAAGGTTGGCGCTGGTGAGGCTCTGGATGGTGCTGCCCGACTCGTCGACGATCCCGGTCGACGCGCGCACGGCCGCGAGCGCGGAAATGGACTGCCGGATGGACCGACCGGGCCGCCGCGAATGCAATTGCAGGACGACAATTCCGGCCAAGGCGAGCAGGAACAGGCCGTGAATCGTCAGGTAGGAAGAAACGGACGTCCGCTCCGGTTGCCGGACGACGCCAGATTGGGGATGGAACGAGGAATAGAAGGGCCAGAACAACACGCGTCCGGCAGCAACGACGGCGATCGCCCAGAGTCCGATCCGCACGATCAACGGATACGTCAGGCTCCAGTGCACCCGCGCGCACTCCCGGATCGCGAACGCGCCGACCAGAAGCGCCAGGTACGTCGGGTAATCCCAGGTATTGGTTGCGTACAGCGCGCTGGCGATGAAGCCGGCCGCGATACCTTCGGCGGCAACTCGACCCCAGGTATCCCGCATCTCGCGGAGCCGCAGGTCTCGCCAGTTCACTTGAGGCGCGGCGTGATTGTCCTGGTTTCGCAGGACGATTTGGCAAGCAAGGACGAGCGCGGCCGAGGCGAGGGGCATCGCCATCAGGTGCGCATGCAGATCGGCAAACAGGACAGTGAAGGCCGGAAACTCGTTGATCGTTCCCGGCACGATCCGGGTCGATGGCCAGTAGATATCCGGCGGCCGGGCGGGATGGTGCAGCGTCGCGTTCCAGATGCCGGCAACGATATCGCCGAGCCCGCCGAGCGGAGCGAGGATGCCGATCGGTCGAGCGGGATACCCAAACTCACCCCGGCCAATTCGCTGCACCAGATCGAGGTTGCCGATCATGGCGACGAAGAGCGGAGCGAGCAATGCAGCGAGCGGGACTCGCCAGGTCGGTGCTTCTCGTTCGCGGCGAATCCCGGCAATGAGCGCGGCGGCGGCCGACCAGACATTGAGGCAGAGCAGCGCGAAGATGCTGGGAACGGCCAGGTTATAGGCGACCTCGGGCAGGATCCCGGTCAGACGGGTCAGCGAGGCCCACTGCACGAAGCCAAAGTAGTAGTAATGCATGTAGCCACCCGCGAACCACGGGTCGAAGGGCGGGAACGACGTGCTCTTGAGGACCGCGTTGAAGTAGGCGAAATCCATCGGTTTCTCGCCGCCGCGCGATGGCTCCCAGAGATCCGGGTTGTGGCCGCGGATGGTGACCGCGGCCAGGTAACAGAAGAGAAACAGCCCCTCGACGAGGATCAGCATCCGCCACCGGTCGCCCAGGCCCCGGATCAACGCGCGCAGGCGATCGCGGACCAGATATCCGGAGAGCGCGCCGATCACGATGACGCCCAGGCCGACCGTGTCCGGACCGAATGCGGTGACCTTCAGGCTGGCCAGCAACCACGCGACATAGGATGCCCCGAGGACGCCGACCGTTTTGGCTACCGCATAGCC
>DASQCG010000437.1:0-5379 GCA_035634825.1 Thermomicrobiales bacterium
CGAGTGATCCGGACACCCCGGCGCCGCGAGCCACGCAGGCTGGTTGCCAGTCCGCACCGCTCGGGCCGAACGCTCGCGATCCTGGCTGCATTGGTAATCGCATCGATCTTCATCAGCTACGACGTTGCCGGCATTGCCGACCTGCAGCAGGATCCGGTGACCGGTGTGGATTACATCCCCGTCGTCAACTTCGTGGAGGCGCGCAAGCAGCCCGGCGAGAAGGTGTTGGTCGCGCTGCCGCCGCCGGCTTACCTGGCATTCCGCTCGACCGATGACCTGATCTTCCTCTCCAGTCCGATCTCACGAAAGCGGGCCCAGCGCTATACCCGCCTGACTGAAGATGGCGGCTATGTCGATTACTGGACCGGCGTGGATTCCGTGGTCGACACGGCCTCGCTCTGCCAGACCCTGTACAACGAGCCGGGTTTGTGGCTGATCGTCGACGAGGCCCGACTCAATGCCGACTGGGCGTTTCAGGGATCGATGGCGACCGTAATCCGCGGATTGACCTATGTGCGATACGAGGCGGAGGGGGGCGCGATGGTGCGCCGGTTGTCGCCGCTTCCTTCGCGGGATCCGGCGGCCGAGCAACTCTGCGCCGAAGCCCAGACCGGCAAGATTTCCGACTCGAACGAGATCGTGGACTTCACGCAACCCGAGCCGACGCCTACTCCAGCGCCGTAGGTAGGCCGGATTCCGGACCGACGCGGATCGACCGGCTTTCAGGGGCGGTCGGGAATTGGGATCCGGCGCAGGGATGGGCTGATGAAGGTCATGTCGCCATTTCCCAGGTTGCGCAGCGTGATCCGCACCTGATCCGTGTCGGACGGGCAGAAGATCGCCGATTGGTGGTGCAAGACGTCGTTGACCCGCTCGCCCGACGTGCCTGCCGTTAACTCGCTGAGGACACCGCCGGCCTGCGTCTGGCAGGTCAAGGTGACAAGTGCCCGCGCGCCGGTCAGCCGGGTTTGCACGTCGACATCCAGCGTGTAGAGCGCGCCGCCGCCGGTCTTGATCAGCGTGACGACCGCTGTGCCGGTACGGGATTGATTCGTGATATTCACCGCCGTCCCATCGTCTGACGGCTCGACCGGTGAGAGCCCGGACGGAATGCCCCAGGCGGTCTCGTTGCTGAACGGCTGCAGGCCGGGAACGACGTCGCCGAGATTTGCGCCCGGTCGCGCATAGAGGTCGAGGAAGACGAGACCGCGGGGGGCGTCATAGACCTTGTTGATGATCCGCTGATAGCCGGCGCGCTCGATCCCGGCGCGGACGAACTCCTCGCCGCGGCGCTGGTAGTAGAGGTACCAGATCACGTCGTTGTCGGCTGATTGCGGGAGCAATTCGTTGAGCTTGCCGGCATCGATGTCGGCGATCGTGATGCCCTTCTGCGGGATCGTGTCGTTCGAGAGCGTCTTCTCCAGTTCGCCGTCCCGAACCGTGATCAGCCGCATCGAGTCGAGCAGGCCCGGCTCGTAGGCCTCGACGAGCGTATCGGCCACCGCGCCGTACGAGAAGGTCACCACTGGGTAGTTGAGCGTGCTGACCATCGCGAGGTCGGCTGAGGCATCGTTCCATCGCTGCTTGACGGCGCTGGCGTGGATGTTCTGGATCGTGCCCAGGCAAAGCCCGACGACGACCAGCAGGCTCATCGCGGCGAGTGGAGTGCGCTGGCGGTTGATCCGCCCGTTGAAGGCCGCGCCGAGCAGGAGCGACCAACCGACCGCGGCGCACAGGATCGTCCGCTCGGCAAAACCGGGGCTAAGCAGGCTGATGAAGATCGCGACCACGATGCAGCCGATGAAACTGCCCACGACCGCCATCGCCGTCCAGCGCTGCCAGAGGCCGACGATGCCGAGCACGACCACCGGCGCCATCGCGATCAGGATCAGCGGTTGGAGATCGTGAAGCTGATCCCACGGTGTCATTCTGAGACTCGGGAAATAGGCGCCGCGCTCGTCCGAGCTGATGCCGGTGATACGGAGCACGATGATCAGGATGCGCTTGAATCCGGCGCCGAGATAATCGGATCGCCGCTCGTCCTCATTGGCGGAATTGACCGAGTTCCAGACCTGCGGCAGCCAGGGGAGATAGGCGAGCATGGCGAGACCGGCTGCGATCACCATCGGCAGCATCGCCCGGCGCTGGCGCCAGACAAAGTAGAGCAGGATCAGCGCCTGCGGGCCGAGCACGAAGAGCGAGCTGTAGTCGGCGTAGACGGCGACCGCGAGAGAGATGCCGTAGAGAACCGCCCAGCCGCGCTGGTGGGTCTGAACGAACCCGACCAGCGCCAGGAACGACGCCGTCACGGCCAACACGACCAGCGAGTACATCCGCGCTTCCTGCGAGTAGTAGATGTGGATCGGGGAGAGCGCGAAGACGGCGGTCGCGATCAGCGCGGCGATCGGGTCGAGCAGCCGTCGGGCCAGCAGATAGAAGACCGGCAGCACCAGCACCCCGCAAATCACGGCCACGGTTCGCCCGGCCCAGGCATCGGGCAGGAGGATGTTGAAGACCTTGATCAGGGTGAAATAAAGGGGTGGGTGCGGGCTGTAGAAGCCGTGGAATCCGGCCGCGGTTGCCCAATCCTGCTTGGAGTAGAGCAGCGAGAAGCCTTCATCCAGCCACATGCTGAGCCGGTTGTATCCCCAGAGCCGCAGCATTGCCCCGGCGGCAATCGTGGCCGTAACTGCGGCCGCATAGACCCGGGCCGGGGTCAGCCACTGTATCGTGGGCGCGAATCGCTCGCCCATGACCTCTATCGGAGAACCCGGGAGCGCGATCGCCGGCGATGTCGCCGGGGCGAAGTTGAGCACTGGCCGGGCACGTTCGCCCACGACCAGCTCCTGGACGGCGAACCCGACCAGGATCAGGCCGAGCGGGTGCAGGTGAAGCAGGTACCGCTCATTGTTCTCGTTGGCGAAGGCGGCCACGAAAAGGATAGGCACCCAGTAGAGCGCCATCAGGATCGCGAAGACATTGCGCCGGCGCAGCTTCCGGGCGGGCAGATTGCGGTCGAGAATGTAGCGGCCGAATAGGATGCAGCAGAGTCCGACGATCAGGTACGGGATGATCCCGCCCGATTGGTCGTAGCTGTACAGCAGTCGCCAGCTCTTGAGGCTCGGGTGCAGGATCTGGCTCACCGACAGCAGGTAATCGCCGACGAATGCGCCGGAGCCGGTCCCGGCCGGGGTTGCCTGCTGCGGCGTAACCAACCGGTTCAGGCCGAGCAGCGTGACGGGCGCGGCGCAGGCTCCGGCCAGGGCGATGCTCAGGTCCAGGCGTCGTCCCCACAACGCCGACCGGTGCTTCCATACCGCGAGGGCCAGCATCGGCGGCAGGAAGAGGCAAATCGCAATGTGGGTAAAGACGCCGAACCAAAAGGTCGCGATGAACCCGATGATCAGTCCCCGGCTGCCTGGCGCGCGCAACAGTTTCAGGAAGAGGTAGAGCATGATCAGCGAGACGAGCTGGAGCAGCGCGTACATACGGACCATGCCGCCCCAACGGACGCTGGCCGGGTCGATCGCCAGCAGCGCGGCAACGCCCAGCGCGGTATACGCGCTCTGCGTGAGCCACCGCGTCAGGTAAAAGACGGCCAGGATGGCGAGCGTTCCCGCGATCACGCTCAACATGCGGAGCGTCGTCAGATGCTCGAGACCGCCATAGCCGAGCTTGACCACCGGCGCCAGCAGGTACGAGATCGTGGCGCCCTGCAGGTAGAGGGTGCCGGACGGGAAAACCGGCACGCCCTTGTCGGCCACCATCTGGGCAGCCATGACGCTGGCAGACTCATCGACGTGGGAGGAGAGGCGCTCGGCCGATGACACCCGCAACAACAGCCCGGTCAACAGGGCGCAGAAGAGGCCGATCGTGATCAGGCTGAAGCGCTGGGGACGCTCTTCGCGGATGACTGATTCGGCAATCTGGGCTGGTTGCGGCGCGGGTTCGGCGACGAGGGCTGCTTGCGCCGTCTCGTGTCCATTGGTGTCGGGGCTGTCCGATTGGGCGAGGGAGCCCTCAGTTATCTGTGTCGTTTTCGGCATGAACCTGGTGGCACGCGCGGAAGATACCCCGCGCCAATTCGGACAGGTGTCAGCGCTGCTGCTGTGAAGCGCACGGGACATTGTAGACCGCACTCCCGGGTGATCGCAGGAAGCCAGCGCTTCCCGGTATGCTGTCCGCAGATTTGCCGAAAAAAAGACGTGGGAGAGGGGCTCATGCCGGGCGTGCTGAAGGTTGGACTGCATCTTCCCGAAACCGAGCGGATCGCGCCCTGGCGTGAGCTCGCCGATATCTGCCGGACGGCCGAGCACGTCGGATTCGATTCGATCTGGGTGCCCGATCATCTGCTTTACCGCTTTCCGGGCGAGGAGCCGAAGGGGCCGTGGGAGTGCTGGAGCGTCCTCTCGGCGGTCGCGGCGATCACCGAGCGGGTCGAGATCGGACCGCTGGTCCTCTGCACGAACTTTCGCAATCCGGGCCTCATCGCGAAGATGGCGGCGACGGTCGAGGAGATCAGTGATGGCCGCCTGATCCTCGGACTGGGCGCTGGCTGGCACGAACCGGAGTACGACGCCTTCGGCTTTCCCTATGCCGAGCGGTTCGGCCGGTTCGTTGAGGCTTTTACGATCATCCGCACGTTGCTGCGCGAGCGTCAGATCGACTTCTGCGGCCGGTACTACACACTGCGCGACTGCGAGATCCGCCCCTTCGGCCCGCGTCCGGCAGGTCCGCCGCTGATGATCGGCTCGCGCGGACCGCAGATGCTGGCGACGACGTTGCCGCATGTCGAGATGTGGAACGGCTGGTACGCGTGGAGCGGAAACACGACCGCCGGTTATGCCGCGCTTCACGCGGAAATTGATGCGGCCGTGGAGAAGGCCGGACGAAACCCCTCCGAGATCGAGCGGACGATGGCCATCCTGCTCCGCTTCCCGGAGGAGGATGGCCCGGTCGATCCCCGGGCGACGCTGATCCAGGGCGACGTCGAGGTCATGGCCGAGGCGGTGCTGGCGCTCGGCCGGGCCGGAGTCGGACATGTCCAGATCGTGCTCGAGCCGTGCACGCCGGCGGCGGTCGAGCGATTCGGCCGGGCTCTGGAGCTGATCCGGGCGGGGTGGGATCGATGACCCGCGGGTTCAAGCTCGGCTACTTCGTCTCGGCAATGGCCGGAGGCATGCGGGATGGCGCCCTCGGCTGGCGCGACCTCAAGGCGATGGCCAGGCGCTGCGAGGAGCTCGGCTTCGACTCCTTCTTCGTGCCCGATCACCTGATATTCAAACCCGAAGGCGAGGAACCGCATGGCCCGTGGGAGTGCTGGTCGCTGCTCTCGGCATTGGCGGCCTGTACCGCACGGATGGAGATCGGCACGCTCGT
>DASQCG010000438.1:0-4040 GCA_035634825.1 Thermomicrobiales bacterium
CAGCTACGGAGGAACAGCGAAATCAACTGGCGATGTCGTTGTTCGAAGAGGTGAGCGTTAAAGACGATTGGGTAGTGGCCGTTAAGCCGCTACCCAGCTTGGCGCCACTCTTTGAGTGGGACTGTCAATCACGACGTCTATCTGGCGGAAGCGACGGGATTCGAACCCGCGGTCTCAGCCTTGACAGGGCTGCATGTTAGGCCACTACACCACGCCTCCAGCGGCATTTGAATCTACCATTTCGGCGACGGACGGTCAAGGATCTTCCGGGAAAATCCGCCTAGACGACTGCCGACTCGGGCAACTCCGCAAGCAGTCGCTGAACGATCTCGTCCGGCGTCACGCGGTCCGCGATGGCATTGAAGTTGAGGATCAGTCGGTGTCGGAGCGCCGGCGTAGCAATGTCCAGGACGTCCTCCATCGCGACGTTGAGCCGATCGTTCAGAAGCGCACGAATCTTGGCCCCGAGCACGATTGCCTGCGCACCGCGCGGACTGACCCCGACCTGGACGTAATCCCGCACTTCTCGCACGCTGACATCATTGGCCGGGTGCGTCGCCATCGTGAGCCGGACGACGAAATCGACCAGGTGTTTGGCAATCGGCGTCTCGCGCGCGAGCCGGGCCATGGCGTTGATCGTGTCCGCGTTCGTGACCGGGTCAGCGACCGGATCGTAGCTGGTCGTCGTTCGACGCAGAATCTCCGTCATGCTGTCTGCTGAGGGATACGGAACGACAAGCTTGAACAGAAATCGATCGAGTTGCGCCTCAGGCAGCGGATACGTGCCCTCCATCTCGAGCGGGTTCTGGGTCGCGAGCACGAAAAACGGCGATCCCAGCACGTATTCCTGGGTCGCGACCGTCACAGTTCGGTCCTGCATCGCTTCGAGGAGGGCGGCCTGGGTCTTTGGCGTGGCGCGGTTGATCTCGTCGGCGAGGATGAAATTTGCGAAGATCGGTCCTTCCTGGAACTCGAACGTGCGGCGACCGCGCTCATCCTCGACCAGGATATTGGTGCCCGTGATGTCGGCTGGCATCAGGTCCGGCGTGAACTGGATTCGGTTGAACTTCAGGTCCAGCACACTGGCCAGGGTCTTGACCAGGCGAGTCTTGCCGAGTCCGGGCACGCCTTCAATCAACGCATGACCGCCCGCCAGGATGCAGATCAGGACATGCCGGACGATGTCGTCCTGCGCCACCATGACCCGGGCAACCTCGGCCTCGATTCGGTGTGCGGTATCGCGAAAGTGGGCGATGTCAATCGAATCGGTTTGGCCGTGCTCCATGGTTCTGCCTCCCTCTCGATCAACCGCCATACACGAGCAGAACCGCAACGATGGTGAAGACGGTCATCAGGACAATCAACCCGATCGAAACGATACCGACGAGTTTGATCACCTGCCGGGTCTTGATCACCTCGCGCCGGGTTTCTTCATCAAGTTCTTCGAGCGGGATATACCGCCCCTCTTCTGCCATCACAATGCTCGCCGCGCCAACTGCTGAAGTGCTTCGCGCAAGATAGTACCCGATGCCTCCCACGAATAGGCGCGCGCTGCTAACTTGAGCGTCTCCCGGGACTCAACACTGGGAGGTTCCGGGTCCATCATCGCTTCAGCCATCAGATCAACATCCAGCGGCGGAACAATCGTGGCATGTCCGGCCGCTACCTCCCGAACTGACGGAATATCACTCGTAATCACGATCGCGCCGGCTGCCATTGCCTCCAACACCGGCAATCCAAAACCTTCGTAGAGCGGAACGTAGACCACCGCCCGTGCATCGCAATAAAGCCCGGGGAGGTCGGCATCCTCGGCGTTGAGCAGCGGAACGACGGCGCCCTCCCCGGCAAGTTCGGTGAGCAGGCGCATTTCCTCCCGGTTGCCCCAGCCCGACCGTCCGACGACGACAAGCGGGCGACCGGTCCTGGCAAATGCCTTCCGCTGGGCGGCCAGCAATGTCCGGTAATTCTTGCGCGGCTCGATGGTACCGACAGTCAGGAGGAAATCATCCGGAATGCCGAGCTCGCACCTGCGCTCGATTCCGAGCGACGCCGCGCCGAAAAAGCGGTCGTCAGCGGCGTTCGGTATCACGACAACTCGATCGGACCTTACGTTGTATCGCTCAACAACATCGATCCGTGTCGTCCGTGAAACCACGGCCACAAGCTGCGCGCGGCGGACATTGCGCGGTACGACGGTGCGCAGGTACTGAAGCAAGCCGGCGGGATATGCCTCCGGGATCAATTCGAAGGCGACGTCGTGAACCGTGATCATTCCCGCACCGCCGAACTGGCCCGGCAATGTGAAGTCAGGCGAGTAGGCCAGGTCGGCCGCGCCGGCAATCAGGCGAGTCGGGATATCGACCGGCATTCGTGCAAACTGATCGACTCGCCTCCGACTCCATCGCGACCGCTTGACGCGCGAGCGCAGGGTTCCCGGGATGACCTCCATCGCCTCGCGCTCGAACCGCGCGCCACGCCGTTCATCCGATGCGTACCACAACCGCACATCGAACTCCGGCTCGAGTTTTGGAAGAGCGGCGCACAACAGGGAGCGGCTGTATCTCCCTATGCCTGCCCCCTGATTGAACCCGGCGCTGGCGTCGATCAGAAGACGCGGCTGGCTCATGCGACTCGCGCCAGGCGCACTTCTCGCCGCATGCGGTGGAGATACAACAGCAATCCGAACGCGATCAAGCTCCAGTAGCCGATGACACGGTCCAGGATTGCGATTGAGCTTGCGAGATCGGCATGAACATCAACCAGTTTCAGCACCACTACGACTGCCGCCTCCACGACGCCAAGCCCGGCCGGTGTTATGGGCAGAGTCGTCAAAAGGGCGCTCATGAGCGCGACGAAGAGCGTGAGAGTGATGGTCAGATCTGCGCCCAGGGAACGGGCAACCAGGTACAGCCGAAACCCGTCCGCCATCCAGATCCCAACACTGATCATGATCGGGATCGCCGGTTGCCGCAGGCACGCAAAGACGGCATCGTGGAAATCGTGGTAATGGCGGACAAATCGCTCCGGCACCAGTCGCTGGACATACTCTCGGGCAAAAAACAATGCAGTCAGGACGGCGAAGCCGAAGACAAGCAATCCTCCGCCAATCATCACGGTCTGTTGGACGCGAGACGGGAGATTCCCGTGGAATGCGAATGCGCCGGCGGTCGTCATTGCGATGAACAGGACGCTGAGGTCCGTGATGCGCTCGGCCAGGATCGTTCCGAGCGTGGCGCTCGCCGGAGCGCCCGCATCGCGCTTGAGGAGATAGCACCGGTAGCCGTCGCCGAGTTTGGCGGGTACGACGCAATTCGCGAACCAGGAGAGCATCATGATCTCGAACAAGCCGGGGATTCCCGGTACGTTGTATCCGTTTTCCCGCGATATTCCGGCCTGATTCAGCATGTAGCGCCAGCGATACGTCCGGACGATGAATGTCAGGTAGTAGACGATCACGGCGGCGCCGAAGTACCACGGGTTGGCCCGGCTGATGTTGTCCCAAACGGCGCTGAGATTTATGTTCAGCCGCTTGACCAGCAAGATGATGATCGCGATCGCAATCGCAAACGACGCGATCGTATGCGGCCGCATCAGGCGACGCTGAATCGGCTCCGGCGCCTCGATGGCAACAGCGGGCATCGACTGCTCGATTACAGGCTCTGACTGTTCGATCAGGGGCTCAGGCTGCAATGTTGTGTTCACGCGATGAAATGCCCTTGGAATCGGATGGAAGGGCTGACGCCCACAAACCTGCGAAGAGTAAACCCAAACTCAAGACGTGGAGGTAATCCACCAACTGATGGACGATCAGCGCCATCGTCACGGCCGCAACGCCGAGCGCCAGCCAGTATCCATCGGTGGTCCTCATCCGCCGAATTAGTGACCCCACGATAGCTGCCAGCAAGCAAGCGTACCCGAGCATTCCCGGCAGTCCAACCTCGGCGGCTATTTGCAAGTATGCATTGTGCGCATGCCCGCGCGAGATTCGGAATCTCCAGTACCCTGTTTCGGCCCGGTAATGCGACGAGAAATTGCCCCCA
>DASQCG010000439.1:0-6761 GCA_035634825.1 Thermomicrobiales bacterium
CAACAAGTCATGGACCGTCTTATCCGGCGTCTCGCCGAAGTCGGAATAGTACAGGCCGACCGCCATCAGATCGGCCGGGACCAGCGGGCAAACCACCTGATCGGCCACCGGCTCGAGCAGGTCGATTGCGTACCGGGAGCCGACCGGCGCGGCCGCGATCAGTGCGCTCGGCTCCTGCATCCGCAGCACCCGCAGCGCGATCGCCATCGTCGCCCCGGTCGCGAGGCCATCATCGACCACGATCGCGACTCGATCCTTCACATTCAGCGGCGGGCGATTGCCCCGGTACGCCGTCAGACGGCGTTTCGCTTCGGTCTGCTCGCGATCGATCAGCGCGGTCAGGGTGCGGTCGCTGATGCCGATCCGGTCGATCAGGGGCCGGTCGAGGATGACCTGGCCGTTGGGCGCGACCGCGCCGATGGCCAACTCGGGCTGATGCGGCGCGCCCACCTTGCGGACGATGACGGCATCCAGCTCAGCATCGAGCTCCTCGGCCACGGCCTGCGCGACGACCACGCCACCGCGGGGAATACCGATGATCAGCGGATTCTGATCCTGCCAGGGGCTCAGAGCGCGGGCCAGCGTGTGTCCGGCATGGGTGCGATCGCGATAGGGAGCAACAGGTTGGGCAAACATGGCATTCTCCCTGGCGTCACCGTACCACGCAGGGCAAATGCAGCGCGCAGGCGCTGGGATGTGCCCGCGGACCCAGCCCCGGCGTTTGGGGACCATAGAATGGGGGCATGTACGCCATGGTGCTTCCCGAACCCGGCCGGCCGCTCGAATGGCGACTGCTCCCGGACCCGCAACCGTCCGCTGGGCAGGTGCGCGTGCGGGTCCATGCCTGTGGGGTCTGCCGGACCGACCTGCACATCGTCGATGGGGAGCTCGCCCATCCGAAGCTTCCGCTCGTGCCGGGCCACCAGATTGTGGGCACGGTCGATCAGCTCGGGGACGAGGTTTCCGGCATCGCCCTGGGCGACCGGGTCGGCATCCCGTGGCTCGGCTGGACCTGCGGAGAGTGCCGCTATTGCCTCAGCGGGCGCGAAAACCTGTGCGATCGCGCCCGCTTCACCGGCTACGACCTGGACGGCGGTTATGCCGAGCTGACGGTGGCGGACGCCCGCTTTTGCTTCCCCGTGCCGGCTGGATACCCCGATGACCAGGCCGCGCCGCTCCTTTGTGCCGGCCTGATCGGCTTCCGCGCCTATACGATGGTCGGCGACGCGGCCCGGATCGGTTTCTACGGCTTCGGGGCCGCCGCGCATGTCCTGCTCCAGGTGGCCCGGCACGAGGGGCGCGAGGTCTACGCGTTCACCCGCCCGGGCGACATTGCCAGCCAGCAGTTCGCGCGCGAGCTCGGCGCGGACTGGGCCGGCGGCACCGACGAGCGCCCCGCCGAGCTGGACGCCGCGATCATCTTCGCCCCGGCCGGCGATCTTGTCCCCCTGGCGCTGCGCTCGCTGGCCAAGGGCGGCACGGTGGTCTGCGCGGGGATCCACATGAGCGATATCCCCAGCTTCCCCTACGACATCCTCTGGGGCGAGCGCTCTGTTCGCTCGGTCGCCAACCTGACCCGGGCAGACGGCACCGCTTTCCTCGACCTGGCGCCGCGCGTCCCGATCGAAACGACGGTGACCCGCTACCCGTTGCAGGCGGCCAACGAGGCGCTGGCCGACCTGAGGGCTGGTCGATTGCAAGGCGCCGCCGTCCTGATCCCGCCCGGGAGCTCCGGCGGGCAGTGACGGTGGCGGCCGTCGCGCTGATCGGGACCAGTACGTTCACCTATCCTTTCGAACCGATCGGGCTATCCCCGGTCCCAACTTTTCGCATGATCCCCTTACTTATCAGCGTGCAGAATCGCCGGTAGATTTCCCCGGGACTCACCGCAATGCGGCGGATCGATGTTCGCCTTCACAGGGATGCATGCCGGAGCGTACCTCCGGCCGGGGAGAACACGGGGTTGAAGCACGCGTTCGGTATTCGTCTCTCGATCTGCCTTGTCTTCGGGCTGCTGCTGGCCGGGTCGCTCTTCAGCGCCAACCGGGTGGTGGCAGTGACCACTCCGCGGATCACTGACCTGACCGTGACCGACCAGGTCTCCGGCGGCAACCCCGTCGATATCGCCGTCCGGCTGAACGTCCCGGCGCCGGCGGGTGGCGTTACGGTCCAGCTCGCCTCGACCAATTCCGCCCTCCAGATCCAGTCGACGCTCTCGATCGGTGCGGGCCATATCACCGGCACGACGGTTGCGACCACGACCGCCGTCGGCAGCCGCACCAAGGCGGTGGTCAGCGCCAGCGCGGGCGGAGCGACGAGCAGCGAGACCGTGGTCATCAACGCCGTTCGCCTCAAGGGGATCAGCGCCCCGGCCACGATCAAGCACGGCGATACCGCCGCGGTGACGGTCACACTGACCGCAGCGGCGCCGAATGGCGGACTCACGGTGCGCCTCGTCGGCAACCGGCCGAGCGTCCTCACGGTCCCGGCGACGGTCGTGATCCCGGCCGGCAGCACATCCGGCTCCGCGACCGTGACCGCCGCCACGCACCGGGCCGATGCCGCTGTCACCCTGACTGCCAAGCTCTCCGGCAGCGCGAATGCCGCGACGGTCACGACCGTCCTCGGCACCGGCTTCCCGGGCGCCACGCCGACCGTGACGAATACCGCGGAGCCGACATCGACCAACACGCCCGAGCCAACGGAAACCAACACCCCGGAGTCCACCGCGACCAATACCCCGGAACCGACTGCCACCAATACGCCCGAACCGACGGCGACCAATACCGAGGTCCCAACCGCGACCAACACGCCGGAACCCACGGCCACCAACACGCCGGAGCCAACGCCAACGCCGACCATGCCCCCGATCGACCCGTGCGTCATCAATCCAGCGATGTGCGATCCATGCATCATCATGCCGGCCCTCTGCGATCCGTGCATCGTCACGCCATGGGTCTGCGATCCGTGCATCATCACTCCGTGGGTCTGCGATCCGTGCCTCATGAACCCTATGTTGTGTGACCCGTGCTTCATTAATCCAGGAATGTGCGGCGTCTCCCTGCCGCAGGAGAACCTGGCGCTCCTCCCAGGCAGCGGCACCGTCCACTTCGCCGGATTCGACCGGCACCGCACCATACGGACGATGTCCACTTCGCCACACCAGCTTCAGTAGGCACACAAAGGGGCCGGACGGATAATCCGCCCGGCGCCTTTGCTTTCCCACGGAGCAAGCCGGGGCATTTCTCCTATGGGCATCCGGCCGGCTATTCCGCACACTGGGTCACGAAGGAGGGTCGTCGATGACCATCACCGGAACCAGACGCGCATTGCTGGCCGCGGGAGTAGCGGCCGCAGCCAACCCGATCCGAATTGCCAAGGGCGAAGGAGCCACCGTGACGCCGACAACGCAAGACCTGTCCCCAACCGAGAAGATGCAGCGCGTACTGAAGGCGTGGGAACTGGCAGCGGAGCTGAACAACGACTATCCCGTGCCTGCCGCCACTCCCGAGATGATCGCTGAAGCCGAACAGGCTCTCGGGTACACACTGCCCGAATCAATGCGCGCGATCTACACGGTTCACGATGGTGGCTGGTACTTGGGCGGGAATGTCGTGCTCCGGCCACTTTTCCCTAAAGAAGTGGATGGCCTTTCCGTAACTTCGGGAACCAAGCAGCTTCGGTCGTGGGATTGGCCTTTGCCGGACGACGTCCTTATCGTTGGAGGTGACGGCAGCGATGGGACGTATGGTCTCTGGATCGATGACCTTGCGGGTCGTGAACCAATTGTCGTTGAGACAGTAGATGCAGGCGAATTGTTCGCGGTCGTGGGCGACGACCTGGCGAGTTTCCTCGTAGGACGAAGTGCGTTTTACCTGCTGCTGTACTCGGATTATTTCGATCCGGAGCGGGCCCTGGACGCACTTGAATTACCGAGCGACCTGCGCAGGACCGATTTCGATGATGAGCACTACTACGCCATATCGCGGTGGGCGAATCCGAATCTTCCCAACGTCGATCCCGAATCCTCCGATGCATGGTGGACACCGGATCAGGTAAGAGAGTTCGTCGCGAACCGGAATCGCGGAAACCCGTGACGTGGCGCGGGGTTACCAGGTCGCCATGTTCCCTCCCGCAAACCACTTCCGCATGGAGACGGGTTCCCCGGCACCACCCGCGGCTAAAGGCGCGGGCTGAACCGCGATAAGCCCACTGAAGGGGCTGAAAGGGAGTCGGCTTCAGCCGCCTTGTCTCGGATCAGCCCGGGGCGGCGCCGTGCGAATGGTGTCCGGTGCTCCCGTACCACCCTCATCGCCCTGCGGGCGATCGCGGGGCTCCCGCACCGCGCTACATCTACTGCCGCACCGCGCTCCGTCTACACCCAGGCTATTGCTGCCGCGCAGTGACTTAGCCCGTGGAACCATCGGGTTCGGGTTCGAGGTCTTCTTCGGGCTCCGCTTCCTCGAGCTCGGCGACCTGTGATGCCGGGCGGAGATCGCGCGGCTCGCGGCGGCTGGGCGTGCCGTAGGCCGCCTCACCACGCAGGCCGGAAACGTACCGTTCGAGTTGCCGCTCGACATCCTCGACCGCCAGGCGCGTCGCGTGCTCGGCCGAATCACCGCTCTGGTGGCTGACCAGCACATCCCCATCCACGCCCAGGTTGACCCGGAGATCGACGGTGTGCCGCCGCTCGGTCGCGCGGTCGCGGACGGTCAACGAGATCAGGGCAGTGGGGAAGTTGACCAGGCGACGCTCCAACCCCGCAACGTGGCGCTGGATGCGCTTCTCGGAATCCTGGCTGAGCTCGGTCTTCGGCGTATGCAATTCGACTGGCATGTCGATGGCCTCCTTCCGTGCCCTTGATCATAGTCGACCGGGCAACCGGCACTCGGTTCAATCACGACACGGTTCGGCAATCAGGCGCAATATCAGCGCGATCACGTCGTCATCGGCAAGCGCCTGACCGCGGGCCAGCGAGTGCCAGGTACTGAACGCAACCGCGTGCCCGGCAGCAGCACGAATCCTCGGATCATCGGCCTCGCCCCGACCGGCCAGGAGCAGATCCCGGACGCCGTCGAGATATTGGATGAACGGCTGCATGAGCTCTGCCAGGACCGGATAGGTCGCCGCGTCATGCTCGGCCCGCCAGAGCATCTTCTCGGTGCGGCCGTAGAAGGCATAGAGCTCGGCTAACGCGGTCCGGGCGCGCTGATCCGGATCGGCAATCTCGGCCCATGGCTGCGGATCAGGCGGCGGGTTCTGCCTGAAATAGTGACCAGTGCAGGCGCTGTACAAGGTTCGTTCGTCGGGGAAGTGGCGGTAGAGTGTCACCCGGCCAACGCCGGCGCGCTCGGCGATCGCGGTCACGGTCGCGGCGTCGGCGCCGACGGCCTGGTGGAGGGCAACCGCCGCCTCGACGATCCGCTGCCGTGTCTCTTCTTCCTTATCGGCCCGCTTGTTCTTGCGATATTCCCGTGGCATTGCTCGATCCATTCATATTCGTGAAACATGCTGTTCTGCCATATTGACAAGCGGTCGAAACGGGTGTACCGTGCGTCCATGTTCATGGTACACCGTGTATCGTGATATTGGAAGTCCGGGAGAACAATCGTGATTACAGAGACCATCGCCACGAGCACCACCCCGTATTTCAACGATCTGGAGGCAACCGAGGTCGCCTGGTTCCTGGGCGGCATTCAGGTCTGGCAGCGGGCCTCCGCCGGCGACACCAACGGCGCCATGGGCCTGATCGAGCAACTGGTGCCGCCCGGCCTTGGCTCGCCATATCACGTCCACGCCAACGAGGACGAGGAGTTCTACATCCTCGAAGGTCAGAGCCGGTTCTTCAGCGGCGGCGAGTCCCGCGTCGTTGGTCCCGGCGGCTACGTCTTCCTGCCGCGCGGGATTCCACACGGCTTCCGCACCGAGGGGGATCTCCCCTGCCGCTCGTTGCTCTTCGCCACGCCCAGCGGGTTCGAGCAGTTCGTGGCCGAGATGAGCACCGCCACTCCGCCCGCGGGACCGCCGGATTTGGCCGTTCTGGTGGCGACCGCCGCCCGCTACGGCGTCGAGATTCTTGGACCGCTCCCGGAGTAGGAGCCCATTCGATCCATGGTTGTTGAGGAAAGAGGAACCCACTGCAATGAGCACGCACGTTCACGTAATGGCAATCGAGGTTGAGCGTCGGAACCGGTACGAGCAGGCCGATCGTGATCGGCTCATCAACGAGGCCAAATCCGCACACGCTGGCACGGAAAGCCGCCTGGTGGCGGGCCTCCGCCATCGCTCCGGCGGTGCCCTGATCCGGATCGGCTCCCATCTCCCGGGCACCCCGCGCGTGGAGCCCGGCGGCGGCACCCGGCCCGCATTGACGTAGCGCGTGGCCGCCGTGCCGCGCTGTGGCCGCAGGCCACGATTGTCTCAATCGGAAACCGGTTGTCGCATGGCAACAGACCCATTGGAGACGAATGCGCGGCACGGCGGCCACGCGCTACGTTCTAACGCCGGTGTCGCCTTCTCAGTCCAAATCAGCGGGTCGCGCGACCCGCTGATATGCTGTCTGCCTGATATCCAGGGTGGACAGCATGGCCGAGCTCTCGGACAAGCAGATCGAGCGATACCTGAAGCGGATCGGCCTGGGCGGTCCGCTGCCGCCGACCGCCCAGACGCTCTCGGCGATCCAATGGGCGCACCTCCATACCGTGCCCTTCGAGAACCTCGAGATCGTCCCGCTCGACCAGCGCTTTACGCTCGATATCCCG
>DASQCG010000440.1:0-2440 GCA_035634825.1 Thermomicrobiales bacterium
ATGCCGCGGCTCAGACCGGCAATGATCCGGTTGCGCGGCGGAAAATTGCGCGCGTCCGGCTTCGTGCCCGGCGGATAATCGGAGATGATCGCGCCGTTCTCGACGATCTGCGCGGCCAGATCCCGATGACTCGAGGGATAAATCTGGTCGACACCGGACCCGAGCACCGCGATTGTCCGTCCGCCGCCCGCCAGTGCTCCCCGGTGCGCCTGACCGTCGATCCCGAGGGCGAGTCCGGAAACGATCGTCACGCCCGCGCCGGCCAGCTCCTCGGCCATCCCGAAGGCCATCTGCCGGCCGTATGCGGTGCATCGCCGCGTCCCGACCATTCCGACCGCCTTGATGTCGCTGTCGCAGATCGTGCCCTTCACGTAGAGGACCGCCGGTGGGTTCGGGACCTCGCGCAGCAGCTGCGGGTACGTCGCGTCTCCGAGTGTCAGCACCTCGAGGCCCAGGCGTTCGATCCGCTCCATCTCGCGGTCGAGATCGAGCGACGCACGAACCCGGGCGATGCTCTCAACTGAGGACTCGTCCAACACGGCCCGAAGCTCGGACTGTGACGCCTGCCAGGCAGCGCTGATGGAGCCGAACCGGTCGATCAACCGTTTGAGTCGCACCGGCCCGATTCGCCGGACGTGCTGAAATCCTACCCAAAAGCGTGCATCGGCCGATGGCATTATGTACACTCACGCAGCATAATTCGTCATCTGCGCCCCGTGCGCAGACAGTGGTGGGAGTCGTTGGTTGCGCCTCCTACCGTATGCTATCCTCCCGATCACGATTCCAACGAAGCGTGCTCAGGTATGCGTGAGGACGCTTTGCAGAGCAATCGGAACACTTCTGCGCTCGATGTCGAGTGGCGGCGATCAGGGGCGGGACCGTCCAACAGACTTAAGGATTAGTGAACGATGGTCGCAGAAGCAGCACCAGCGTCTCGGGTGAAAACCACTCGAAGTGGGCAGCCGCTCCTCGAGGTTAAGGATCTCAGGACCCAATTCATGACGCAGGACGGCGTCGTCAAGGCTGTCGACGGCGTCTCGTTTTATGTTATGCCGGGAGAGACGCTCGGCGTCGTCGGCGAGTCCGGCAGCGGCAAGAGCATGACCGGTCTCTCGATCATGCGTCTGATCCCGATGCCGCCCGGCAAGATTGCCAGCGGCGAAGTTCTCCTCGAAGGTCGCGACATCATCAAGATGTCCGACAACGATGTCCGCAAGATCCGTGGCAAGGAAATTGCCATGATCTTCCAGGACCCGATGACCTCGCTCAACCCGGTGCTGACGATCAGCCGCCAGCTCTGCGAGGCAATCCAGCTGCATCTCGGCATGAACAGGGATCAGGCCCGCGCCCGGGCGGTCGACCTACTCAAGATGGTCGGCATTCCGAATGCCGAGAAGCGCCTCGATCAGTATCCGCACCAGTTCTCCGGCGGTATGCGCCAGCGCGTGATGATCGCGATGGCGTTGTCGTGCAATCCCAAACTGATCATCGCCGACGAGCCGACTACGGCCCTCGACGTGACCATCCAGGCCCAGATCCTCGACCTGATGCGCACGCTGCAAAGCGAGCGCGACACGGGTGTGATCCTGATCACCCACTCGATGGGGGTCGTCGCCGGCATGGCCGATCGCGTGCAGGTCATGTACGCCGGGCATATCGTCGAGACAGCGTCAACAGACGAGATCTTCGCCAACCCGCGCCACCCGTACACGGTCGGCCTCATGAAGTCGATCCCGCGGCTGGACGCGACCAACAAGGAAAAGCTCGAGCCGATTCGTGGCATGCCGCCAGATCTCATTGACCTGCCGGATATGTGCCCGTTCGTGCCGCGCTGTAACTATGCCCGTGAGAAGTGCGAGCAAAAGAATCCGCCGCTCCTCGAAGTCGCTCCCGGCCACTATTCGGCGTGCTGGTTCTGGGACGAGGTCAGCAAGGACAACGAACCGCCCCGGAGGGATGCGTAAACCATGGCCGATCCGATTTCGACCACGCCGAACGGCTCGGGCGACGCCCTCCTGAAAGTCGACAACCTGGTCATGCACTTCCCGCTGACCCAGGGCATCATCTTCCAGCGCAAAGTCGGCGCCGTCCAGGCAGTAGACGGCGTCTCTTTCGAGGTTAAGAAGGGCGAGACCCTCGGTCTCGTCGGCGAGTCCGGTTGCGGCAAGTCCACGACCGGTCGCGCGATCCTGCAACTCTACAAGCCGACCAGCGGCGAGATCGTTTTCCGCGGCAAGGACCTGACCAAGCTGCCCGGCGGCGAGATGCGCAAGATGCGCCGCCACTTGCAGATGATCTTCCAGGACCCCTACGCGTCGCTCAACCCGCGCATGACCGTCGGCAGCATCATCGCCGAGCCAATGCAAATCCACGGGCTGGTCGACAAGAAGGACCGCAACAAGAGGGTCCAGGACCTGCTCCAGACGGTCGGTCTCAATCC
>DASQCG010000441.1:0-1946 GCA_035634825.1 Thermomicrobiales bacterium
TTCCGTTCGAGGTCGCCGCCGAGCATTGCGGGGCGGCGAAGTTCATCGCGCTGGATGACGTCCGTCCGCTCGAATTCCTGCTCTACCTGTACTTCGGTAAGACGGAGGAGGATCTGAAGAAGTTCGCCCTGCGAGATCTGGGCATCATGCGGACCAACAATGCAACTTCGTTCAGGGCCCGCTTCACGGACGGGGAAGAGGCGAGGGCATGCTTCCACTACAGCCGGCTGCTCGACCGCATCGAGGTCAAGTCGACCGGCATCTACCAAGGCGCAATCGGCGACATCTTCGGAGGTCCGAGTTGCCCGAGCGTCTACGCCGCCGATCTGCGGAGCCGCGCCGCCTGCCAGGTCGGTCAGTTCTTCGAGAAGCTCGGAGAGAAGGATCTCGCCAGGCAACTCTATCGCGCCGGTTCGTCGCCGGAATGCAATGAGCGGTTGGTCCGTCTGCTCTACGGTGCCGGGGACAAGACCGATGCCGAGGATCTGCTGCGGCGGATGATCGACGATCCGGCCAGCGACGGCGAGTTCGTTTTCGCAACGGATTTCTACGCGCGGAAATTCGGCGGTCGCCGGACCGGATCATGCACCGAGCTTCTTCGCGCCGGCGTCACGTTGACTGTAGACGACGCCTATCGCGGCAATCCGGAGGCGGGCGTCGCCGGCGTGATGCGCCGGAGGGGATATCGGGTCTTCTTCGCGGAGAACACTCTCTGGCATTCGCTGTTCGGGCTACTGTTCTGGGACGAACTGTTCGAGTCCGATCTTCTTCACAGCAGCTTCGATTGGGTGCCGCACTGCCTCACCGACCGGAGCTTCGCGCATCGGTTTGCGGCCCAGATCGACGACAAGCTGGAGGCCGTTCGATCAGGAAGCGCGTTCAATCTGCTGCTGCGCCCGATCGCCGGGAACTGGGGCCGTCCGAACGGCATCTTCGCCTGGGACCACGTCGATGTCGACGCGTTGCGACTGCTGCTGTCTGGAACCAGCGGGGAAGGGATTTCGACGATCCTGCGCTCGCTGTGCCAGAACTTCCGCGACACGCGCGACGGGTTTCCGGATCTCATGCTGGAAAAGGACGGCGCCGTCTCCTTCATGGAGATCAAGGCCGAGGGCGACGTGATCCGCCGCAACCAGCTCACTCGGTTGCGGCAGCTAGGAAACGTCGGCATCGTCGCGGAGATCGGCCGGGTCGACTACAGATTCGATCCCGAGCAGGACTACGTCGTGGTCGACGTCGAGACGACAGGCGGTCGGGCGTCCGGCGATCGGATAACCGAAATCGGCGCGGTGAAGATCCGCAACCATCAGGTCGTCGACGAGTGGCATTCCCTGGTGAATCCGCAGCGAGCCATCCCGGCCAAGATAACCCAGATCACGGGCATCACGAACGAGATGGTTCGCGGCGCGCCGATATTCGCCGAGGTCGCGGACAGCTTCATGCGGTTCATGGGCGACGGGATATTTGTCGCTCACAACGTCAACTTCGATTATGGCTTCATAAGCCACGAATACGAACGGCTCGATCGTCGTTTCCGGTTTCCGAAGCTATGCACCGTCGCCGGAATGCGTCGGCGCTACCCCGGACACAAATCGTACGGTCTCGGGAAGCTGTGCGAGCTTTACGGTATCGAACTCGAGACGCACCACCGTGCGCTGTGCGATGCGAGGGCGACAGGCCACCTGCTGAACCTCATGAACCTCAAGCCGGAAGGTTGCGCGCCCGACCGCGCCGAGGAAGCGGCCTGACCGGCGTCCGGGCCGAAGCTTATTCGGGTCGAGATGGTGCTGGAGTTCGTGTACGAAAGCCGCACCGAGTCAAATCCGGAGCGAACCGATTCCCCAACTCATATTCGGCCTGATCTATCTGCTGATCCTGACCCGCTTCATCTGGCCACTGCAGCTGCCGCTCTCGATCAAGATCGTGGTGGCGGCGCTCGCGTTGGT
>DASQCG010000442.1:0-4571 GCA_035634825.1 Thermomicrobiales bacterium
CCAGCGTCTCCGCAACTTCATTTTCCGTGAGGCGCAGATAGAGCGCATTGGCCTCCGGGTCGTAACTGAGCCGCGGATCTGTCATGTTGGTTGCTCCGGTAGCAAATGCGCGGAGTCAGAGGATCCTTGTCCCCTCAACCCTCAACCCTCAACGCTCAACCCTCAACTCACGACTCGATCGGGTGGCCGGCACGGGCCCAGGCGAGGATGCCGCCGTTGAGGCTGGCGACATCGGCAAAGCCACGGGCGAGGAGTTCGTCGGTTCCGGTCAGGCTGCGGACGCCGGAGCGGCAGACGACGACCACCGGAATCTCCCTGATCAGCTCGTCGGAGCGGCGACCAAGCTCGCCCAAGGGGATATGAATCGAGCCGGGGATGCGCCCTTCTGCCCATTCTTTCGGCTCGCGGACATCAACCAATTGGGCGGAGCGGTCGGCCCAGACGCGGGTGGTCTCGGCAACGTCGACCTCGGGCGTCGTATCCGGCGAGGCCGCCATTCTTCGCAGAGTCATCGAATCTCCTCGTTGAATCAGGTTGCGCGGGAGTGATAGCTACCCGCGCGTGATGGGTAGTTTGCGCTTGTTCCAGTCGTCCATTCCACCATCGACGTTGATCAGACGTCGGTATCCGCGGTCCATGAGCAGGCTCGCGACGAAGCTGGAGCGGTATCCGCTGGCGCAGATGACGGCGATATCGGCGTCCTTCGGCAGATTGGGGTCCGCGCCCTGGGCGATCTTGCCGGCGTAGAGGTGGACCGCATTGGGGATATGCTCGTCCCGCCATTCCTCGTCGCTGCGGACATCGAGCACGATCATGTTTGGCCGCACCTCGCGGCGATGCGCGAGCTCAGGCGCGGTGATCTGCGAAAGCGTCCGGATATCGCGGCCGTCCCCCGTCCACGATCCCATGCCGCCGGCGAGGTAGCCGCTGATCCGGTCCAGGCTGATGCGGCGGAGCTCGATGACGGCCTCGTCGAGATCATCGTCGGAGGGCAAGACGAGGACGATGTCGTGGTCGTAGGGGGCAAGCCAGCCCATCCAGGCGAGGAAGTTCTTACCGAGACCGGCCGCGATCGCGCCGGGGATGTGTCCCGCTCCGAATCGTTCGAACGGGCGTGCGTCGATGATGACCGCGCCGCTCTCAACCGCCGCAGCAAGATGTGCCGGGTCGAGCGCGCTGGGTGCGGGCAGGTCGGCCAGCGGCGTGGCACCGACCTTGTTGACCTGCTTCATGACCGGGTAGTACGTCGGCGCGAGCGGCATGCCGTTGAGCACCATCTGGACGAAGGCGTCGCGGGAGCGGGCCTGGAAGGCATAGTTGCCGATCCGCTCACCACGGATGGTGGTGTAGGGTGCCTCGCCGATCTTCTTGCCGCAGGCTGATCCCGCGGTGTGGCCGGGATAGACGATCAGGTCGTCGGGCAGTCGGAAGAGCCGGTCCATGACGGTGTGGTAGAGCTTGGTGGCGAGGTCCTGGATCTGGTCCGCCCCGAGCAGATCGGGCCGACCGACCTCGCCGACGAAAAGGACGTCGCCCGAGAAGAGTGCGACAGGCTCCTTGCCTTGAGCCGGGTCGATCAGCAGGAAGGCGAGGTGCTCTGGCGTGTGGCCAGGCGTCCAGAGCGCCGTGAGCGAGAGGGAGCCGACCGCGACCGACTCGGCGTCGGCAAGCGGCGTGTGCGGGGAGGTCTGCTCGCTCTCCCAGCTGGCGTAGACCGGCGCGCCGGTGCGAGCGGCCAACTCGAGCGCGCCGGAGACGAAATCGGCGTGGACGTGGGTCTCGAAGATGGCGGTGATGCCGTAGCCGCGCTCATCGGCCCAGGCAATGTAGGCGTCGACATCCCGGCGCGGGTCGATCACGGCGACATCGCCGGACGCCTCATCGGCGATGAGGTAGGCGACCTGGGCGAGGCCGGGGGTGAAGACGCGGTCGATGATCACGGGACGTCGTTCCTCTGGCTAGCGACCTGCTCGAACCAGGGCACGGACCGCCTCGGAAACCGCCTGCTCGGGGTGATCCGAGTCGGCCGCCTTGGTGAAGCAATAGAGCGCAAATGCCTCGAGTGCCTCGACGCTCAGGGCATTCGTTGCCGCCTTGATTGCTGAGATCTGGTTTATCACGTCAGAGCAATCACGACCATCCTCGAGCATCTTCTGGATGCCGCGAGCCTGGCCCTCGATGCGTTTGAGGCGAGCCGTCAGATCGGCGCGGGCGTTGGTTGGCAATTCCGAGATGCTGGCCATTGTTACCTCGAATCTGGATCCCGCCGCACTGGAACGGGGCAGGCACGAAGCGGCATTCCATAAAACGGAGAGATCGGACAAATGTTGAACAGACCCGTCATCAACGGCAGCACGCCGAAGAGTGCCACGACGGTTCCCGCAACGCCATCCAGTAGAACGAGACCGGAGGTAATGAGGAGGAGACCAGCCAGAACCCGGGATGACCGGCCAAACGGGGTCGACATAAGCGCGACGAGCTTCACGAGTGCAACTCCTGGGGGTGGCGACAATGCTGGGCAAGGTACCCTAGAGGGGTAGTGTAGCAGGCGTATGGATTTTGTTCCCATCCGGTGGGGCAGTTCTCAAGGGCTTCCCTTACAACTGCGAGAGCGAGGTGGGGGAGTGAGTGGGACGTAGTGATTTATCTAGTGGTCGTGTTTCGTGAACTTTCCCACCCAATCCACGCGGGATAGTCCAAGTCGTCCCGGCGCTTGAGTTCGCGGGTGACCTCGATCAGGGCCTCTTTCATGGGGCGGATGGTCCGGGTCTCGAAGCAATCCCGGGCCAGGCACTGGAAGGCGTCCGAATTGAAGGGCACCACGAAGTGGCGCGGATCGATCACGGCGACGTCGCCGGACGATTCATCGGCGATGAGGTAAGCGACCTGGGCGAGGCCGGGGGTGAAGATGCGGTCGATGATCACGGCTGCCTTCGGAGCGTCTTCGGCCCGAATATCGGCAAGCGGCGCTCGGCAACGAGCGCGCGGGAATTGGGCAAGCGCAGTACGGCCACCACCGATGTCAAGCAGTCACCCCCCAGCTTCCCTTCGGGCGAGGTCGGTCCGAATCGCATTCGCGGATTGACATAGAGCGCCCGTAGCCATACGATTGCATAGTGGGATTTACCCACTCAGATGGAATGGTCCAACTGAACCTTGGGTTTTTGTCGGAGGAGTGCGTCGTCATGGGAAAAGTGTTAGGCACTCCACGGTAGACGAGAAGGGCCGACTTCTTATTCCTGATGCGATCCGTAAGCAATTAGGAATCGAAGCCGGAGACATCTTTTTCGTCCAGGTGGAGGACACAGGAGTTCTCCGCTATGCCCGAGCCCAAAATCCCTTCGACCTTCTCGCCGAGCACGCAATCAGCGAGCACCGAGTGGGCCGGACAAGAGGACTCCGGGACATCGCAAAAGAAGCAGGCGTCGACCTCGACAGTGAGTGATCGCTACGAGGTCGACCTGACTCGCCATGCCGAGAAGGACCTGAAAGCCCTCCGAGCATGGATGGGTGATGTGCTTCGTCACCTCGCACGACTCGAGCGCGACCCTGAAGCCGGTCACCTTCTAAAGGGTGCCCTCCGCGGCTGCCGCGCACTCGAATTCAATCTCAAGGGCAGTGGCGCCTATCGGGCCGTTTACGTCGTCAACCCAGACGAACAAGTTTGCACCGTGTTCCTCATCGGACCTCACGAGAATCTCTACCGGGAGGCGGAACGCCGGGTTGTCGTCCTCCGCAAGTCAGGCGAGATCCCAGATCTCGATTAGCGCGGGACTCATCCCTTAACGGTGATCAGGCGCTCTGCTTTGGCCTGGATCGCTTCTTCATCCAACTCTACGCCCAGGCCGGGGGCATCGGGCAGGGTGATGTTGTTGCGGTCGTAGTACTGCTTCAGATTGCCGATGTCGTCGGCGATCATGAGGGGGCCGCCCATCTCGACCGTCCTGATGTTGGCGTGGGCCATCGCGAAGTGGAGGCCCGCGGCGGAGGCGATCGAGCTCTCGACCATCGTGCCGACCTGACCGACGATCCCCGCCGCCTCGGCAATCGCGTTGACCCGCATCGCGTTGACCAGGCCACCCGTCTTCATCAGCTTGATGTTGACCAGGTCGGCCGCTCGCAATTCGACGACTCGCGCCATCTCGCGCACGCCGTGAACGCACTCATCGGCCATGATCGGCGCTCCGGTCGCTCTACGGACCTCGGCCAGGGCGGCGATGTCGTGCTGGTCGACCGGCTGCTCGATGTAATCCGGATTGCTGGCGAGGATCTGGCGGATGGCCGGGATGGCGATGCCCGGCGTCTTCCAGCCCTGGTTGACGTCGATCTTGATCCCGATCTCGGAACCGATGGCCTCACGCACGGCCGCGACCCGGGCGACATCGAGACGCCAATTGGCTGCGTCGCCGACCTTGAGCTTGACCGTCTCGAAGCCATCGCGGACGTGCCGCTGGGCGTCGGCGGCCATCTGCTCCGGCACCTTGATGCTGACCACGCGGGAGATAGTCAGGTGCGGCTTGCTGCGACCGCCCAGTAGGGCCCAGAGCGGCAGGCTGGCTGCCTGGGCGACA
>DASQCG010000443.1:0-13912 GCA_035634825.1 Thermomicrobiales bacterium
TCCCACTCTCTGACACGAACAGCGAATCGGACGCCCGTCGGCTCGACAACCGCTCGGTTATGGCCAAGTCGACCGTGAACGTCCGCAAGTCGCGGTTGTTGACGCCGATGATCTGCGCGCCCGCTGCCTCGGCTCGGGCCAGTTCATCTTCATCATGCACCTCAACGAGCGCATCCAGCCCGGTCGCAATCGCGAACGTGAGCAACCGCGCCAGAGCGACCTGGTCGAGCCCGGCGACGATGAGGAGCACGGCATCGGCTCCGGCGGCACGCGCTTCGAGAATCTGGTACTCGTCGATCACGAAGTCCTTGCGCAGGATCGCCATCGGAGCCAGCCGAGCATGGGCAACCGCCGCAGCCGCAGTCAGATCAACCAGCGACCCCTGAAAAAATGGCTCGTCGGTCAGGACGGACATCGCAACCGCACCGCCCTCGGCGTATTCGGCCGCGACCGCCGCCGGGTCCATCTCCACCGGGAACCGACCTTTCGAGGGTGAGGCTCGCTTGAACTCAGCTATCACCGACGTACCCGGCGCCGCGACAGCACGCATCAGCGATCCCCGCACCGGCACTGCCGCTGCGCGCTGCTCGAGGTCGGAAAACGACTCCCGCGCCTTGCGCTCGACCAGGTCGGCCGCAGTACGGGCGAGGATGCGATCCAGGATCGTGCCGGTTTCGATCGGCGTCGTCACGCGACTGCTTCCTCTGCCGGCTGGTTGCTGAAGGCGACGAACGCACCGACGATCTGTCGAGCCGCGCCGGAGTCGATCGAATCCTGGGCCAGCGCAATGGCATCGCTGAACGACGCCACGCTGCCGGATGCGACCAGCGCCGCCGCCGCATTCAGGACGACGGTCTGCCGATACGCGCTGTCCTCGCCATCGAGCACTCTTGTGGTTATTGCGGCATTCTCGGCCGCGTCGCCACCACGGATCGCGCCAAGTTCCGCATGCATCAGCCCGTAGTCGCGCGCATCGACCGTGTACTCCTCGACCGTTCCCCGATCCCGGTCGTAATCCACGACGCAATTCGGGCCGGTCAGCGTCAGCTCATCCGCGCCCTCCGGCGAGGTAACGATCAGGACGCGTTCGCTGCCGAGTTGGGCCAGCACGTTGGCCATGGTCCGCGCGGTGGGCTGATCGCGGACACCGATAACCTGCCGGCGCACGCCGGCCGGATTGCTGAGCGGACCGAGGATGTTGAAGATGGTCGGGAAGCCGAGACCGCGTCGTACCGGCATCACATAGCGCATGGCCGGGTGATATTCGGGCGCGTGCATGTAACCGAATCCGGTCCGTGCGACCGACTCGGCGACACGATCCGGCGAGGCGACAATTGACGCCCCGAGCGCCTCCAGCAAATCGGCCGAGCCGGTCTTGCTCGACGCCGCCCTGTTCCCGTGTTTCGCCACAAGTACGCCCGCGCCCGCCACCACGAAAGCGGCTGTGGTCGAGACATTGAACGTGTGATAGCCATCACCGCCGGTGCCGCAGGTGTCGACCACCGGTCGGTCGTCCGCGATGAGCGTGACCTGCAGGGCGTGGGCTCGCATCGACTCGGCGAATCCGGCGACCTCGTCGATCGTCTCACCCTTGGTGCGCAGGGCGGTCAGCAGCGCTGCTGTCTGAATCTCGGAGACGGCGCCCGTCATGACCGCACGAAGCGCATCAGCCGCCTCCTCGCGCGTCAAAGACGTCCCGCGAGCGAGCCGGTTCAGCACATCGGCCAGGTTGACCTCGATTGCTGTTGCCATCTCAGTATCCAATCAACGCAGGCGCCGGCTCGTGGACTGCGACCGGAGCGCCGAGGAAATTTCCGAGCAGCTGTTTCCCGACCGGGGTGAGGATTGATTCCGGATGGAACTGGACGCCCTCGACCGGCAATTCGCGGTGACGCAAGCCCATGATCACGCCATCCGCCGTCTGTGCCGTAATCTCGAGGGCAGGCGGCAGGGTTTCCCGCTCCACGATCAACGAGTGATACCGCGTCGCCGTGAACGGGCTGGGCAGTCCGGCGAAGACGCCGTTGCCGCCGTGATAGATCTCAGACGTCTTGCCGTGAAGCACCATCGGCGCCCGCACGACGGTAGCGCCGAACGCCGCACCTATCGACTGGTGTCCGAGGCACACGCCGAGGATCGGGACCTCTCCCGCAAGTTGCTGGACGAGCGGGACACAAATCCCCGCCTCGGCCGGCGTGCACGGTCCGGGGGAGATGACGATCCGGTCGAACTCTCCGCGCCGCGCCCGGATCTCATCGACCGTGATCTTGTCATTCCGGACGACGTGCACCTCCGCGCCAAGCTCCGCGAGGAACTGGTAGAGGTTGTAGGTGAACGAATCGTAGTTGTCGATCAGCAGAATCATCGCGCTCCCTCCGAACTCTCGATCGACTCGGCCAGCTCGATTGCCCGAACCAGCGCCCGCATCTTGTGGAAGCTCTCCGCATATTCGCCGTCCGGCGTGCTGTCGAGGACGATGCCGCCGCCCGCCTGCAAGGAGGCGACGCCATCCTTGTAGACCAGCGTCCGCAGCGCGATGCACGTGTCCATCGCACCGCTAAAGCTGACGTACCCGACCGCGCCGGAGTAGACACCGCGGCGATCGACCTCCAGCTCGGCAATGATCTCCATCGCTCGCACCTTCGGGGCGCCCGAGACTGTCCCGGCCGGGAAGCATGCCCGGAGCGCGTCGAGCGGGCTGAAGTCGTCGCTGATCTCGCCTTCGACATTGCTGACGATGTGCATGACGTGCGAGAAGCGCTCGATCTCCATCAGCCGCGGCACTCGCACAGTGCCCGGCTTCGAGACGCGACCGACATCGTTCCGCCCGAGATCGACCAGCATGATGTGCTCGGCCCGCTCCTTCTCGTCGGCCAGAAGCTCCTCGGCCAGCTCGGCGTCGTGCTTCGGATCGGATCCGCGTGGCCGCGTGCCGGCGATCGGGTGATTGGTGACG
Source organism: Thermomicrobiales bacterium (assembly GCA_035634825.1). GTDB lineage: Bacteria > Chloroflexota > Chloroflexia > Thermomicrobiales > UBA6265 > DASQCG01. The sequence goes on from DASQCG010000443.1 coordinate 2,957, forward strand.
ATGCCGTCCTCAACCCGCACCAGCAATTCCGGCGACGCGCCGACAACGCAGTGATCGCCGATGTCGAGATAGAACATGTACGGACTCGGGTTGATCGTCCGCAGCGCCCGGTAGATGGTGAACGGGTGAGCCGGCGTCGGGATGTCAACCCGCTGGGAGAGGACGACCTGGAAGATGTCGCCGGCAGCGATGTACTCCCTGGCCGTCTCGACCATCTTCCGGTAGACGAGTGGATCGGTGTTTACCCGGCGGCGATCCTCGATGCTCGTTTCGACCGGCTCGCCACCGTGCGGCAGGACCGGCATCGGCTTGCGGAGCTGTGCGACCAGCTCATCGATCCTGGCCGTCGCCGCGGCGTAGGCCGTCTCAACATCGGGTTGCAAGTCCAGGTTGAGGTGCGCAACGACTTTGATCGTGCGGCTGACGTTGTCGAAGACGAGCAGGGAATCGACCAGCATGAAGTGCGCGTCGGGATACCCAAGCCCGGGCCCCGCCGCCAATCCCACCCGCGGCTCGAAGGCCCGCACCGCTTCGTAGGACAGATAGCCGACCGCGCCTCCGACGAACCGCGGCAGCTGCACGCCGGGCACTGATTGCGATTGATACCGCGCGAGCGCTTCTTCGAGGAACGCCAGGGGATCATCGACGTCGTCCGTCGTCGACTCGCCATTGATCTCGACAGACGCGCGTCCATCCCCAATCCGGATCTGGCCAAAGGGGTTGGTCCCGATGAAGGAATATCGGGCGATCCGCTCGCCACCCTCGACGCTCTCGAGGATGAAGCCCGGCTTGTCGGCGTGAATGCGGGCATACGCTGAGACCGGCGTCTCGGAGTCGGCCATGATCTCGCGATAAATCGGAATCAACGACGGCCGCGTGTCGCACGTGACCAGCCACTCGCGCACCTCGTCGAGTGACGGCGTCGGAACGAGGCCCAGTCGGGAGGGCAGTGTTGGCGATTTGACGGCTTGCATGGTCACCCCCGGATCAGCGGGAAACAAAAAACTCCGATCCCCGAAAGGGACGGAGTCGATCCGCGGTGCCACCCTTGTTGGAGCTTGCGCTCCCACTCAATCATACGGGCCTGTTGGCCGATATGCGTCCTCGGTTAACGGTGAGGCGTCCGGATCTGCCTACTTGGCATGTGCCGTTCGGAGATCTGCTCTCGGACCCATTTCGGCGCTGCATCATCATCCGGCTCCCACCGTCCCGGACTCGCTTGGATGATCGTTTGAGCGCGTACTCGCTTCCGATCAACGCAATCTTTGCTTGTGGGCGGATGCTACCAGCCTGCTAGCGTTCCGTCAACTCAAGGCGGACCGGTTCGCCGGCCCTGGCCTGGTTGAAGGCGGTCACGATCGTCCCCCAGGTCTTGTCAATGTCGGCCGGCCAGAGGTACGACATCGGCTCGCATGCCCGGTAGCTCCAGACCGCCAAATCGGACATGCCGTGCTCGAGTGCGATCTGAATCGCGCGGACCGGCTCCCATTCATGGCCAGCTCCGAAGTTGTATCCCTGGATCCAGAACTGGTTCTTCAGCCCGAACTCGTCGCAAAACTCGGCCACCTCACGAGCACCCCGGCTCACATACGGCTCCAACTCGACCGGCGGATTGACCGCCCAATAGGGATCACTCCCAAACGTGTCGATCCCTGGAATCGCGACGAACGGCCGCCAGTCTGGCAGATCGACCAGTTTGTGGTACTGGCCGTGCGGCAGCAGGCAAAGGGTCTGGCGGACGCCACGATTCGAGGCGTAGTTAGTGACGTCTGTGAGTATGTCCAGGACCGCCGCCTGCCGGAATGCGATCACCTCATCGGTGAACTCGAGCGGCATCTCCTGACCATATTCAGCCGAAAAACGCTCGCGGCACCGATGACACCGGCAACTCCAGCGCAGTGCATCGTCACCTGGCTCGGCGCCGTAGAACCAGAGGTCGCCCGGGAACCAGTGCGGCTCGTCCCAGAACAGGACATCTGACCCGATCTCGATCGCGGCGTCGATCCACCGATGCAGAAGTGCCCGCAGACGCTTGCTATAAAGACACGCGATGCCGACCGCGCTGCCGTCAGCCAGTATCTGGCAGGCATCCATCTCCCGGGCGACGAATTTGCTGAATGCCTCGCCGCCGAATATCCCGGCAACGCCCCAAGGGTCCATGTGCGCTTCCATGCCGAGCTCATGCGACATCCGCACGATCTCGCGCATGGTCTCGATGCCGTAGATCAAGTCGCTCTCGGTGAAGCAATGGACGACGTAATCGAACCCCGAGTCGGCCATGTCCTGCATGTCCGCACGCACGTATCGAAGGGTCCGGTTACCGAAATACGCTGCGCCCGTCCTGATTGCCGCCACGTCCACCCATCCCCAAATCGTCGATCGACCGATGCCCGAATCTTGCCATGTTCTCAGGCGTCGCGACGTCAAACGACTGGCGTTCAGGTGCGGTAGCCTTACCAGGCGATTGACGGACGACGAAATGAGGATCAGGCAGGCGTGAGCGGAGTTGAGACAGCGGACTCTGATGTTCGAATCGGCATCGACATCGGCGGCACGTTCACGGACTTTCTGCTGGTCGACAGCGTCACCGGCTCATTCGCCGTCCACAAAGCGCTGACCACCCCCCACGATCCCTCTCTTGCGGTCCTCGACGGACTCAGGACGCTCCTCGGCAGCACGGGCGTCGCACCCTCCGCCGTGACCCAGATCGTGCACGGGACCACGCTCGTCACCAATGCCCTGATCGAGCGAAAGGGAGCGGTCACCGGCTTGCTGACGACCAAGGGCTTCCGGGATGCGGTCGAGATCGGGCGGGAGCACCGCTACGATCTCTACGACCTGTTCATCGATCTCCCGGAGCCGCTCGTGCCGCGCTACCTGCGACTCGAGATTGACGAACGGGTGTTGTCCGACGGCTCGATTCATCGTCAAGTCACCGAATCCGACGTGCGCGAACGAATTGACCAGCTTCGCGTGGAAGGCGTGGAGGCGATCGCGGTTTCGCTCCTGCACAGCTATCAGAACCCAGAACCGGAGCGGCAAGTCGGACGGATCCTCGAAGACTACGCGCCGGATCTCGTCGTCTCGCTTTCGAGCGATGTCGTGCCCGAGATACGTGAGTTCGAGCGCACCTCGACCACGATCGCGAATGTCTATACCCGGCCGGTCGTCGCGGAATACCTTGATCGCCTTGTCCGTTCTCTCCGCGACCTGGGCATCACCGCGCCGCTCTCCGTGATGATCTCCTCCGGTGGGCTGAGCACGGTCGAAACCGCGCGCCGCTTCCCGATCCGGCTCGTCGAGTCGGGACCGGCCGCCGGCGCGCTGGCCGCCGCCTACCACGGCAAGGAGTCCGGCCGGTCGTCGCTGCTCTCGTTCGACATGGGCGGGACGACCGCCAAGGCCTGCCTGATCGACGACAACCGGCCGTCGATCTCGCCCGAGTTCGAGGTCAATCGCGTCTACAGGTTCAAGAAGGGCAGCGGCCTGCCGGTCCGGGTGCCGGTGATCGAGCTGATCGAGATTGGAGCGGGCGGTGGGAGCATTGCCCGGGTCGATGCGATGGGTCTGCTCAAGGTCGGACCGGACAGCGCCGGGGCCGATCCCGGTCCGGTCTGCTACGGGCATGGCGGCACGCAACCGACTGTGACCGACGCCGACCTCTCCCTCGGCTACCTGAATCCCGCCTACTTCCTCGGCGGCACGATGGACCTGGATCTTGCCGGCGCTGAGCGGGCCCTGGCGGACCTGGGTACCCAAATCGACAAGACCGCGCTTGAGACCGCCTGGGGTATCCATGCGGTCGTCAACGAGCAGATGGCCTCGGCGGCGCGGATGCACGCCGTCGAGCAGGGCAAGGATCCGCGGAACTACCCGATGTATGCCTTCGGCGGCGCGGGGCCGGTCCACGCCTTCCGGGTGGCCGAAATTCTCGGCTGCCCGGAGGTCATCATCCCGTTTGGCGCGGGAGTGGGCAGCACGATCGGCTTCCTCGTCGCGCCGGTGTCATTCGACTTCGTCCGCTCATATGTCTGCAAGCTGGCCAGCGCCGACTGGAGCATCGTAAACCTCAGGCTCGATGAGATGGAAGCTGAAGGGCGCGCGATTCTGGAAGAGGCCGGAGGTCCCGGCGACCGGATTACATTCGAACGGAGCGCGGAGCTTCGATACGTCGGACAAGGGCACGATGTTCGGGTCTCGTTGCCGGACGGTCATCTCGACGAATCCCGCCGCGCTGAAATCGAGGCGGAGTTTGCCCGCGAGTACACCCGGCTCTACGGCCGAACGCCAACCGGAAATCCCGTCGAAGCGATGACCTGGCGCCTGATTGCCCGGGCGGACGATGCGGCTCTCGGCGCCGGTTTCACGACCAGTACCGGACCTGGCGAGTCGCCGATCGAGCACGAAACGCGCGCCATCTATCTCCCCGAGGATCAGGCGATGGTCGAAGTGCCGGTCTACTCCCGCTACTCATTGCCGGTCGACTTCCGGTGTGAAGGTCCATGCGTCATCGAGGAGCGGGAATCAACGACGATTATTGGACGACATGCCACGGTCCGGATCGACCAGCATCGAAGCATCGTGGTCGAAATGAGGGCGAGGCATTAAGCGTGGCAGGTTTGTCTATTTGGGACAACCTGCGTAGGATGAGCACAACACGATCAACTGAGACGGCATACCTTGCATCCGTCAGGCGCATTTGGCTGAGAGCTGGGGGAAAAGGTCGATGAGGAGTGCGTACGTCGTATCCGTCGCTCGATTTTCCGTGGTCGCACTAACTCTAGTGCTTGTCCTCGCGGCCTGCGGTCGAAGCAGCGGCAACAAGGGCGGTGAAGCAACCAGCACGACCGCAGCCCAAACCATTGCCGCACCCGTGGCAACTACGCCGGCCGCCACCAATACCGTCGCGCCGACCAACACTGTTGCGCCTTCTCCAACGGTTATGCCGACTGAGACAGCTACCGCCAAGCCGACCGAAACTCCGAAGCCGACCGCGACGCACACGGCCGAGCCCACGGAGACCCCGAAGGCGACCAATACTCCGAAACCAACCGAGACGCCGAAGCCGACCGAAACCAATACCGCGGCGCCGACGGCCACACATACTCCGAAGCCGACTGAGACGGCCACGGCCAAACCGACCAGCACGAACACGCCGGTCCCGCCGACCGCTACAAACTCTCCGGCTCCGACTGCAACCAATACGCCGAAGCCGACGGAGACACCCAAGCCGACCGATACGCCAGTGCCGCCGACCGCAACCAGCACTCCGAAACCAACGGAGACTCCAGTTCCGCCGACGGCCACCAACACGCCGGTACCGCCGACGGCAACGGCAACTCACACCGCCGTGCCGCCAACCGCAACCGACACCCCGGTGCCGCCGACGAATACCCCGGTACCGACGAACACGCCTGTGCCGGCGACCAACACTTCGGTACCGCCCACAAATACCGCCGTGCCGCCGACCAACACGGCAGTGCCGCCCACGAACACTGCGATACCGCCGACCAGAACGCCGATCCTGCCCCCGACGAACACACCACCGCCGGTCATCGTGATCCCGGTCGCGACGCAGACCGCCAACGCGATCGCCACCGCGACCTGCGAGGCGCTCCTGACGCCATCGGCAACCGCGACGGCCAGCCCGACTGTCGGCCCTGGCACCGCGACCGCCACCCCGACAGCGACCGCCACGGCAACGCCTGAAGGCTCGCCAGAGGCAAGCCCGGAGCTGACACCGACGATTACCTGCGAATAGCCAGATAATGGAGGGGCGCAAGAGGCGCCCCTCCACCTTCTTGAGGACTTCTGATGCAGTTCGATGCCATCCAGCTGGAAGTGATGTGGAACCGCCTGATCGCGGTCGTCAACGAGCAGGCCAAGGCGCTGATGCGGACCAGCTTTACCAGCATCGTCCGCGAAGCGGGAGATCTCTCGGCCGGTGTCTTCGACGAGCGTGGTTTCATGATCGCCCAGGCCGTCACCGGAACACCCGGCCACATCAACTCGATGGCAACCTGCATCAAGCACTTCCTGGCCGAGTATCCAGCCGAGACGCTGGCTCCCGGGGATGTTCTGATCACCAACGACCCCCAGAAAACCTCCGGTCACCTGCACGACATCACGGTGATCACGCCGGTCTTTCTGGCGGATCGGCTGGTCGGTTTCTTCGGCAATTGCTGCCACGTTCTCGATATCGGCGGGATTGGTCTCTCGACTGACGGCCGCTCGATGTTCGAGGAAGGGCTCTACATTCCGATTACGAAGCTCTACGACCAGGGCAAGCCCAACGCCGAGCTGCTCAAGATCATCGCGACGAACGTGCGGACACCGGAGCCCGTGCTGGGCGATATCCACGCCCAGGTTGCCGGCAACGACGTCGGCGCGGCACGCCTGGTCGAGTTTTTGACTGAGTTCGGCCTGAAATCGCTTATTGAGCTCGGTGACGAGATCATCGCCCGCTCTGAACGGGCCATGCGCAACGCGATCGCGCAACTCCCGAACACGATCCTCGAGCATGAGGTCGTGGCCGATGGATACGAGGAGCCGGTCCGCCTTCACGTCACGATCGAGAAGCGCGGCGACGAGCTTCATGTCGATTGGGCCGGCAGCTCGGACGCCAGCATGCGCGGGATCAACGTCGTCCTGAACTACACGCATGCGTACACGACATACGCCCTGAAATGCGCACTCGCGCCGGACGTCCCGAACAATGAGGGCAGCTTCCGGCCGGTGCATGTCACGGCGCCGCCGGGCTGCATCCTCCACGCCTTGCCGCCTGCGCCAGTCGCTGCGCGGCATATCCTCGGCCACTTCCTTCCCGGCGTCGTCTTCGGCGCGCTCGCAGAGGTGATCCCGGGCCGAGTTCTGGCCGAAGGCGCCGCCAATATCTGGAACCTGCAATTTACCGGCTACGACCTCGATAACGACCCCTTCACCTACGTCTGGTTCTCGTGCGGTGGCACCGGTGCGCGTCCGACCAAGGACGGGTTGCATGCAACGGCGTTCCCGAGCGGAATCGCCGGCGTGCCGGCCGAAGTCATCGAGCAGCTCTCGCCGGTCGTGATGTGGGAGCGATCGATCCGTCCGGATTCGGGTGGAGCGGGCCGTTTTCGTGGCGGCTGCGGCCAAACGCTCCGGCTTGGAGTCCGCACCAATCGACCATATCGGTTTGCGCCGCTCATGGATCGTATCCACCACGCGCCTAAGGGATACGACGGTGGAATGGACGGAGCCAAAGCGACCGTTGTCTTATCGACCGGTGAAGCTCTGATGCAGAAAGGCACCCGCGACCTCGCTGCCGATACGGAGATCGTGCTGAATCTGCCCGGCGGTGGTGGACTGGGTGATCCGGCCGACCGCGACCATGCCCTCATCGAGCGCGACCTCAGGTACCAGATCGTCAGCCCCGAGGCGGCGGAGCGCGACTATGCCGTGACCGTCACCGACGACGGCGCCGTTTCGAGGTTGGTCCGTGTCTGATCGGCGCTCGGTCGAGTTGATCGAGGTTGGGCCGCGAGACGGGCTCCAGAACGAATCGACGCCGGTCTCCTTGGCAGACAAGCTGATGCTGATCGAGCGACTCATCGAAGCTGGTTGTCGCCGCATCGAGGCGACCAGCTTCGTCAGCCCGAAGGCAATCCCGCAACTCGCTGATGCCGACGAACTGCTGCCGGCATTGCCCGATCGACCCGACATTGACTTCATCTGCCTCGTCCCGAACGAGCGCGGATACGAGCGGGCGATAGCGGCGGGAGCACGGCACGTCGAGATCTTCACCGCTGCAACCGAAGCCTTCTGCCAGGCAAACATCCGTTGCACGATCGACGAATCGTTCGATCGGTTCGCCCCGGTCATGGAACGCTCGGCTGCCGATGGCGTTGCCGTGCGTGGGGCCGTCTCAGTCGCCTTCCACTGCCCCTATAGTGGCCCGGTCGATCCGGTCGCGGCGGTCACCGTCGCAAAGCGCCTGCTGGAGATCGGATGTGCCGAAGTCTCGATCGCCGACACCATCGGCCGCGCCTCACCGGACGATGTGCAGCGACTGCTGGACGTCGCTCTGCCAAGTCTGCCAATCGAGCGGCTCGCCATGCACTTCCACGACACCACGGGTCTGGCGATCGACAACATCCGATTGAGTTGGGATGCCGGCATTTCCCGGTTCGATGCATCCGTCGGCGGACTCGGGGGATGTCCGTTCGCGCCGGGAGCGCCCGGCAACGTCTCGAGCGAGCAGGTCGCCGGAATGTTTTCCGCGCGAGGAATTGAGACCGGGATCGACCTCGACCAGCTGACCGACACCGGTTCGTGGATTCGCGCGGTCGTGGGCAAGGCCTGAGATGCGCCCCAACGATCCCGCATATTCTCGCTACGCGCGTCATTACGACAAGATCGGCCAGCGCCGGTTCGGGGAGAGCTCGGCCACTGATCTTCTGCGCATCCTCGAGCTTCAGGGAGAGCGGCCACAATCTGTGCTCGACCTCGCCTGCGGAACCGGCGCCGCGACTATCGTCTTTGCCCGCAATGCGCTCGAGACCGCCGGACTGGACATCGCGCAGGCCATGATCGACGAGGCCGAAGCTGCCGCGCAGTCGGCAGGCGTTGCGGTCCGCTGGATCCTGGCCGATATGACGGCCTATGAGACCGATCGCGCGTATGACCTTTGCACGTGCTTCTACGATGCGGTCAATTACCTGACGGATTTGCGCGAGTTCAATGCCTTTGCTCGCTGCGCGTTCGACGCACTCAGTCCCGGCGGTACGCTCGCCTTCGACATCAATACCCGCCGCAAGCTCGCCGAGCATTGGGGGCAGATGACGCTGATCGCCGCCAACGACAGTGACCGCTTCCTGACCTATCGCAGCTGGTTCGATGAGCGGCATGGCGTCTCTCCGCTGATCATCACCGGTTTCGAACGCAGGGAGGACGGCGCTTGGGATCGATTCGATGAGGAGCATGTCGAGACAGCATTCGCAATCGACGACCTGCACTCGAAGCTCGAGTCGGCTGGATTCAACCGGGTCCAGGTCATTGACTGGAGAGAAGGCGAGATAACAGAGCTTGCGCCGGGAACCGAAGATGCATTTCGGGTACTGTTTATGGCCCGGAGACCGACGGTCGAGGAGGACAAATGACATACGCCATCGTGACCGCAATCCTCGTCCTGGCGCTTGTGTCCGTCGTCATCGCGTTGATCGTCGACACCGACGACACGTCCACCGACAATGCGATCGAGATTCAACTGCCTGCCCAATCGCTGCCGTATTTTGACGCCGGCCCAACCGTGCCGGTTCCGCCGTTCGCCGTCAACCCGGAGGAGAGTCAAGCCCGTGAGATCCGAGTCATGGACGTTCCTGAAGACCCTGATCGAGACTCCCGGCCCTTCGGGGTATGAGCGAGATGTCGCAGCTGTCTGGCGCACGGAAGCTGAGACATTTGCGGACGAGGTCGATCGGGACCTGACCGGCAACTCGTTCGCATGGCTGCGCGCATCGAATCCCGATGCGCCGACGGTGCTTGTCGAAGGTCATATCGACGAGATTGGCATCCAGATCACGCATATCGACCCCGAGGGCTATATCTGGTTCGACGCGATCGGCGGTTGGGACGCACAGGTCCTGACCGGTCAGCGCATTCGATTTCTCACCAGCAGGGTTGAGCCGGTCTTCGGCGTTATCGGCCGCAAGGCAGCCCACCTGTTGAAAGCCGAGGACCGTGACAAGGCTGTCAAGATCGAGGATCTCTGGATCGACATCGGAGTTAGTTCGCGGGATGAAGCGCTCAAATGGGTCAGTATCGGCGATGCCGGCGTCGTGGATGCTCCGTTCACCGGGATCGGCGATGGATTGATCGTGTCCCGCGCGATCGATAATCGAAGCGGCGCCTTCGTGGCACTCGAAGTGCTGCGATTGCTGTCAGAGGACCGCCCGTACGTGAACGTTGTCGCGCTTGCCGCCGCGCAGGAGGAAATCTCCTTTGCCGGGGCGTACACCGCAGTGTTCAGTACTGAGCCGACTGTCGCGATTGCGATCGACGTGACGCATGCCACTGATTACCCCGGCGCGGACAAGAAGCGTAACGACGAAGTCGCCCTGGGAAGCGGGCCCGTGCTCACGCGCGGCTCATCGGCCAATCCGGTCGTTTATGAGCGCCTGGTGGCAGCGGCGAACTCGGCTGAGATCTCGTTCACGGTGCAAGGCTCCGCGCGGGCGACCTGGACTGATGCCGATGCGATGATCCGTTCCGGACGCGGGCCGGCGACCGGGGTGGTTTCCATCCCTACCCGGTACATGCACTCGCCAAACGAGACGATCGCGGTCAGCGATCTTGATGCCTGCACCGAACTGCTTGCTGAGTTCATCCGGCAGATCGACGCCGAATCCGATTTCCGGCCGTAATCACGGCTCCGGTTGGCAGGTCGGACAGAGATAGGTGCCACGCTGGCCGACCCTGATCTTGATGATCTCGTCGCCACAGATCGGGCACGCTTCGCCCTTGCGCGCGTGGACCTCGGGGAAGCCGTCGATCGGGTAGGCCCTGTTATGGATGATCTTCGCGCCGCCTTGCTCGATGCCGTTCTCGATCGCCCATTGGATCGCGCTGACAAGGGTCGGCAGCGCTTCAGGCGGAACATCCTTCGCCGGAGTCATCGGATGGATTTTCGCCCGGTGGAGCGCCTCGTCGACATAGATATTGCCAATACCGGCAACGACGCTCTGATCTAGCAGGGCCAACTTGACCGGGATCGATCGCCGCGCCAGGCTCGCTTTCAACTGCTCCGGGGTAATACCGTGCGGGCCAACTGCTTCCGGACCAAACTTCTGGGCGGCAATGAACGAATCGACTGCGTCCGCCGGCATGATGCGAATCCAGCCGAACTGGCGGATGTCGCTGAGATGGAGGACCCATCCGGTATCGAAATCGAATGAGATATGGGTCGACTTGTGGGGATAC
>DASQCG010000444.1:0-5305 GCA_035634825.1 Thermomicrobiales bacterium
TTCGACGTCCGACGCGGCAACATCGTCACGCACGATTACGGCGAAATCCTGCTGCACCGGCAGGAAGCGCGGGACCACCGCGTCACGGCCGCGCGGATGGATGACGTTAAGGGCCGCCGTGAGGTTGACTTCGCCGGCCACTGCGCGCGCATCTTCGATCCCGTACGCCGCGGCCGTATCAGGATGGAGCTCGCCAAACCTGGCCACGACCGTGTCGCCAACGGCGATCTGCGCGGCCCGCCCAGGGTGGAAGGCGGGATGCGTCCATCTCGATACGGCGGTGTTGGTCACGCCGAGCCGCTCCAGGAGAACGGTGATCGCGCCCTTGAGCTCAAAGAAGTCGATCGGTTCATCGCTCGAGCCGAGTCCCAGCGGTTCGGATTGACCGGCCGCAGCGATGCCTACGACCTCGACTTCGTCCGGGAGCACTTGATTTGGCATTGGCCTGTAGACGCGCGCGATCTCCGCGAGTCGCACGCCCGGTTCGTGCTTGAGGTTGGCCGAAAGCACGTCGAGCAGCGAAGGTACCAGGGTCGGCCGCATCAGGTTCCTGTCGGTCTGAAGCGCATTGCGAAGTTCGACAAGGTTCTCTCCGCACGATTCGACGACGATTCCGACCTTGTCTCGATCCGAGAAGCGGTCGATATCCTGGCGACCGATCGTGACGTAGGTGACCGCTTCATTGAATCCAGCGCCGACCAGGACTGATCGAGCAGCCCTCCGAAGCCGGTACATCGGGTCACGGTGGACGTGCTGGGCCTCACCTGACGGCAATGTCGTCGGGAGCAGATCGTACCCGGCGATCCGCGCGACCTCCTCGATGATGTCCTCGCGGCCGAGCACGTCGCGGCGATAAGTCGGAACTGTCGCCGTCAGAACGCCGTCAGAGATCTCCGCGTCGAACTCAAGCCGACCGAGGATGTCCAGCACCTGCCGCTCATCGATGCGCATCCCAAGGAGCCGCTCAATCCGCTCGAACGGGAATGAGATCGTGCGCTGCTCAACCTGCGCCGGATAGGCGTCGGCCAGGCCCACGAAGACCGCGCCGGGACAGAGCTCCGAGATCAACTGGGCAGCGCGGGCGACGGCGATCGGCAGCCCCTCTGGATCGAGACCGCGCTCGTACCGGGCGCTGGCGTCCGTGCGCAGTTTGAGCGCACGGGAAGTTGCCCGCGTGATTGTCGGGTTGAAGTGCGCGACCTCCAGGTAAAGCTGCGTCGTCGCTTCGGAGACCTCGGCATCGAATCCGCCCATGATCCCGGCCATGCCGACCGGTTTTTCGAGATCGGCGATAACCGTCATTGTTGGGGTCAACTGGCGCTCGACGTGGTCCAGCGTCTCGAGGTGCTCGCTCGGCTCGGCCGCTCGCACGATGACACGGCCACCCTCGAGCTGATCACGATCGAACGCATGCATCGGGAAGCCGAACTCGTGCATGACGTAGTTCGTCATGTCGACGACGTTGTTGATCGAGCGCATCCCGGCTGCCTCGAGCCGCTGGACCATCCAGGCCGGCGAGGGACCGACCACCAGGTTGTCTACCAGCAGCACCATGTAGCGGCTGCAGCGCTCGGGATCAGCGATCACGACCGTGTCATCAGGCGCCTTTGCCAGCAGGGACAGGTCGAATAGCGGTGGATCGTTGATCGGAACATCCAAAAGGGCGTGGACCTCGCGTGCGATCCCGTTGATCGAGAAGGCATGCGCGAGGTTTGGCGTGATCTCGAACTCGATCACCGTATCGCCGAAATAGTCGATGAACGGCATTCCTACCGGAGCGTCCTCCGGCAGCACAAGGATGCCCTCATGCTCATCGGAGAGACCCAGCTCCTTCTCGGAGCAGACCATACCCTCCGATTTGATGCCCCGAATCACCCCCGGTTTCAGCGTCTTGATCTCCGGCGTCGGGCTGTCTGAATGACCGTCGTAGAGCTGCGCGCCGGTCAGCGCGAGCGCGACCTTCTGGCCGGCGGCGATATTCGGAGCACCGGTGACGACCGTTAGCCGATGCGGTCCGGCCTCGACATCGGCCAGGACCAGCCGGTCGGCGTCCGGGTGCTTCTCGACGCTCCGGACTTCGGCGACGAACACTTTGTCGTCCCACATTTCGCCGATCCGGGTGATCTTCTCGGCTTCGAGACCGGCCATGGTCAGGCGGTGGGCCAGCTCCTGCGGGTTGAGGTCGGTCTGGACGAACTCGGCCAGCCACTTCATCGGAACTTTCATGCGCGGACAACTCCCTGCCCGATATCGGCGCGCGCGAACTGGCGCAGGAAGCGCAAGTCATTCCCCGCGAAGGCGCGGATATCGTTGACGCCGTACTTGACCATCACCAACCGCTCGACGCCGAGACCGAATGCCCAGCCCTGCACCGTGTCCGGGTCGTAGTTGACCCAGCGCAGCACGTTGGGGTGGACCATGCCGGCCCCGCCCATCTCGATCCAACCGGATTGCTTGCAGACGCGGCAACCGTTGCCGCCGCAGAAGGGACAGGAGACCGCGAACTCGACGCCCGGCTCGACGAACGGGAAGAAGTCGCAGCGGAACCGGACCCGCGTGTCCTCGCCAAAGAGCTGCCGCGCGAGCTCGGTCAATGTGCCTTTCAGATCCGCCATCGTGATCCGGTCATCTAGCGCGAGGCCTTCTATCTGGTGGAACATCCATTCGTGCGAGGCGTCCTGTTGCTCGTACCGGTAGACCCGGCCGGGCACGATGACGCGGAGCGGCGCGGTCCGCTGCTCCATGACACGGGCCTGCATCGGAGAGGTATGCGTGCGCAGGACGACCTCATCACGCTCGTCGTTGACGATGATCGTGTCCCAGACGTCCCGGGCCGGATGATCGGCCGGGATATTGAGCATGTCGAAGTTGTACCTGCCGATCTCGATCTCAGGCCCGAAGACCGTCTCGAAGCCGAGATAGGCGAAGATCTCGCTGACCTCGTCAATCATCTGCGAGATCGGATGGACCGTGCCGATGAGCGGAGTCCGGCCCGGCAGCGTGACGTCCAGCGTCTCCGCGGCCAGCTTGCCGGTCAACGCGCTCGCCTGCAGATCGGACTTGCGCCCACCGTAAGCCGTTGTCAGGCGTTGCTTGACCTGGTTTGCCGTGCGTCCGACTTCTGGACGTAGCTCAGCGGGGAGCTGGCCCATTCCCCGCAGCACGCCCGTAATCGCGCCCGACGAGCCAAGGTACGCGCGTTCCCATTCGGCGAGCGCACCCAGATCTGAGGCTGATGTGAGCTCAGCGAGGGCCGAAGTCTCGATTGATTCCAATTGGTCGAGTACTGCTGGTGATTCTGCCATTGTCGCCGTCCGCACATTTTCCGCGCATACAAAAACCCCTCGGCAGGGACGAGGGGTCGCCACGCGGTACCACCCTGCTTCAACCAGGCCCAGGTGACCCGATTGCGCTTGATGCCTGATATCGGAGGCTCCGGCCCGACTACGCAACGACGGCGTCTTCATCGGGCTGCTCAGGAATGAATTCGCCGGCTCGGTTCCGGTTCCGCTCGCAGCATTTGCGCGGAACTCTCTGGACGGTCGCGGCCGGGTACTGGTTTCCCTCATCGCGATATTCAGATGTGCTCCGAGTATAACCGGTCAACCTCCTATACTCAGGCCGGAATGTGACCAGGATTCGGAGGAGAGACGCGTGTCGGCGATCATCACCAGCATTTGGGCCCGGGAGATTCTTGATTCGCGCGGGAACCCTACCGTCGAAGTCGATGTCCTGCTCGAGAACGGCGCCACCGGGCGGGCCGCCGTGCCCTCCGGAGCGTCGACCGGCGCATACGAAGCGATTGAGCTGCGGGACGGCGACAAGCGGCGGTACGGCGGCAAAGGCGTGCTGACGGCCGTTGGCAATGTCAACGACGAGATCGCACAGAACGTCGTCGGCATGAATGCGCTCGATCAGCGCGATATCGACTCCCTGATGATCGAGGTCGATGGCACGCCAAACAAGGGGCGACTGGGCGCGAACGCGATCCTCGGCGTCTCGCTGGCAGTCGCCCGGGCCGCTGCCGAATGGTCCGGTCTGCCGCTTTACCGCTATCTCGGAGGTCCGAACGCGTGCATGTTGCCGGTGCCGATGATGAACATCCTCAACGGCGGCAAGCATGCGCTGGGCTCGAGCGTCGACATGCAGGAGTTTATGGTCATGCCCGTTGGCGCGGCATCGTTCCGCGAAGGGCTGCGAATGGGCGCCGAAGTCTTCCACGCGTTGCGGGACATCCTGCACGATCGCGGGCTCGGAACCGGCGTGGGGGACGAGGGCGGGTTTGCGCCATCGCTGGAGTCGAACGAGGCGGCGATCAAGGTCGTAACCGAGGCAATCACCAAGGCAGGGTATCGGCCCGGCGAGGATTTGGTAATTGCGCTCGATCCTGCCGAGACCGAGCTCTATCGCGGTGGCAAGTACGAGCTCAAGGGCGAGAAGCGCACGCTCACGAGTGAAGCGATGGTCAATTACTGGACCGACTGGACGAAGCGGTATCCCATCAAGTCGATCGAGGACGGCTTGTCCGAAGATGATTGGGACGGCTGGGAGGCGCTCACCGAGCGCATCGGTTCAAAGGTCCAACTGGTCGGCGATGACCTGTTCGTGACGAACACCGAGCGGCTCAATCGCGGCATTCGCGAACACGCGGCCAACTCGATCCTGGTCAAGCTCAATCAGATCGGCACGCTGACAGAAACCTTCGACACGATCGAGATGGCGCATCGAGCCGGGTTCACCACGGTCACGTCGCATCGCTCCGGCGAGACCGACGACACCTTCATCGCCGATCTGGCGGTGGCCACGAACTCCGGGCAAATCAAGACCGGCGCGCCGTCCCGGATCGATCGCATCGCCAAGTACAACCAACTACTGCGCATCGAAGAGGCGCTGGGCAATGCCGCCGTCTACCCCGGCGACCAGATCTTCAGCCGCTTCAGGTAGCGGATGTCAGTACTCCCAGGGGTTGAAGAGGGATACCCCAGTCACTTCGAAATGCCGCACATTTCGGGTGGCGAGGCGGAGTCCGTGATGGAGCGCCGTCGCTGCAATTAACCCGTCCGCAGCGGCGATCGTTTGACCGCGTCGTTGCGCGCGCCCGGTGAGTTCGCCCCAGACACGGGCGATTTCAATGTCGCACGGGAGAATCTGTTCTCCATACTCAACTTCAATCTCCTGCAGCCAGGTGACGAGAACGTTGCGTCGTCTAGCCTCGGGCAGAAGCTCAATTCCCTTTGCAATTTCCCCGATCGTCACCACGCTGATGAATGAGTCGAGGTCATCAACTGAGCGCGCGAACTCCTTC
>DASQCG010000445.1:0-5161 GCA_035634825.1 Thermomicrobiales bacterium
GGACATCGGATGAGTTGGGAGAGGGGCCACGTAATGGACACTCCATGGTGCGAAGACAACTGCGAGGAGGACCCTGCGACAGGTAAGATGACACTCTGAGCACCGTACATGTTCCGTTAAGATCTGTCGGCTTCGAACCCCCGATGAATCAGGCGGGCATCGCGCTCGACACGTCGAAAGGTGGGTGGTCGAGATCAGAAAACTGTTGATCCTGCGGCACGCCAAGGCGCAAAAAGACGCACCCGTCGGTGACCGTCTCCGCGCCCTTACGGACCGTGGACGCGGCGACGCAACCACCATTGGTGACTATCTGCACTCGCTCGTGGGGGTGCCGGATGCGTTCGTTACCTCGGATGCGCGGCGGGCGCTACAAACAGCGGAACTGGCCGCCGCTGCGTGCGATTTCGGCAAACCGCTTACGATCGAGCCAGCAATTTACGGCGCAGACGCTGCCGAGTTGGCGGAAATCGTGCGTCACTTGCCCGATGCCGCTGCGTGCGTCGTGATCGTCGGTCACAATCCCGGCCTGCAAGACCTGGTCGACGCATTGAGCGGCGGCGATGTGGTTATCGATCACCTGCCTACCGCCGGACTCGCGCATCTGGAACACGACGCGACGCGATGGTCGGATCTGGCCGAGGGCACATGTCGATTTCGCGGAATGACATCGCCACGCCTGCTCGCGGAGCAATCCTGACCCTCATCTCGTACCCCCCAACTTCCCGCAAGGATGAACCCCGTGCAGCGCTACGCGTGCTGGGGTCACGGCCACGAATTGCTGGAGACGATCGATTCGTGGGACCACCCGATGAAGCGGCGGCGCGTGCGGGAACCCGGCATCGAGGTCACGGTTCGCCCGATGGCGTCGAGCGAACCGCGCTTCGAAGTAGCGGCGAGCCTTGCCCCACCGAGCGGTGTGCCAGTCGTCCAGCCGGTCGCGGAGGACTTGTACCCGGCTAGGAGCGGTTCCCCGGAGTGGGGATCGCACACGCCACACCGGTCCCCCGGAGTCCACAATACCCGTTCGGGACCTTGTGAAGGTATTGCTGGTGGTAGTCCTCAGCGTAGAAGAACGGACCGACGTGCTTGATCTCGGTCGTAACTGGATCCAGACCCTTCGACTCCAGTGCCTTCGAGTATTCGTCCGCAACGCGCTTCGCGGTCTCTGCCTGGTCGGGCGACACGTAGATCGCGGAGCGGTATTGCGTGCCGACGTCGTTCTGCTGGCGCATGCCCTGGGTCGGATCGTGCGCCTCGAAGAAGACCTTGAGCAGCTCCTCGTACGACACCTTCTGCGGATCGTAGGCAACCAGGACGACTTCGGCATGGCCCGTTTTCCCGGTGCAGACCTCTTCATAGGTCGGATTCGGCGTAAAGCCGCCCGAATAGCCAGACGCCGTCGAGTAGACGCCGGGGAGCTGCCAGAAAAGACGCTCAGCGCCCCAGAAGCAGCCGAGTGCAAACACGGCTGTCTCGATTCCTTCCGGGAAGGGCGGCTGGATTGGCGTACCGAGGACCTCATGCCGGCTCGGGATCGCGAACGAGGGCTTGTCTCGCCCGGGCAGCGCGTCCTCCGGGCTGACCATTTTTGTCTTGTCGGACTTGAAGAGAAGCATGATGACTCCTTGCGTAATCAACGATCGATTACGGCCGTAGACTGTGCTCATGGTAACTGCTGAAACGGGCAGGGGTGTGCATGGGCCTCACTGTCCTAACGAATTGGAGCTACTCGTGGATGTGGTGAAAACGGACGGCTATGCGTACGACATGGAGTTGGATGAGTACGGACCGATCAGCGCTAGCATCGGCGTAGCGCTCGATGGCCCAATGAATCACCGGGGCAAGGTTTTCTGGTCAAAGGCAGACGGCAGCGTCACCTGCGGGCTTTGGGAAGTCGACTCCGGTCGGTTCTCGTGCGCATTCGATGGCGAGGGCGAAATGGTCCACGTCGTCAAGGGCACGATCATCGCGACCTCGCAATCTGGCGAGGTCATCGAGCTCGGCGAGGGCGATATCTTTACCTTCACACCCGGCTGGACCGGCATCTGGGAGATGCCAACGCCGATGCGAAAGTTCTTCACCACCTTCACCGAGTAGCAGTCGCCTGGGGCTCGGCCGGCTCGGCCTCGGCCGTTGCGATCTGAAGCGTGACAAGTTCCTGATCGGCTTCGACGAGCTGGCCAACCGCGCAATGGATTGACTGGACGAGTCCATCGACCGGGGAATCGCAGACGATCTCCATCTTCATCGCCGAGAGGGTGACGAGCGGGTGGCCGCGTTCGACGCGGTCACCGGTTGTGACATGGATCCCGAGGACGCTGGCCGGAAGGGGCGCGCGAACGCGCCCATCGCTTGTCCGGCGTTGAGCGGCAGGTGCGGCTGACGGCCGGGAACCTGGATAGACGAGCCAGCGGCCACCGTGACCGGTCACTTCGAGCGACGCGCCACTGTCGATGACGGCCGC
The DNA here is from genome assembly GCA_035634825.1 of Thermomicrobiales bacterium. Lineage (GTDB taxonomy): Bacteria > Chloroflexota > Chloroflexia > Thermomicrobiales > UBA6265 > DASQCG01. The sequence goes on from DASQCG010000445.1 coordinate 2,465, forward strand.
TTTCATGACTTCACCGCCGTGCGCGACCGTCACCAATCCGCTTGGGTCCTTCCACCAGCGCACCGGTGCATGAATCGCCCCGCTAGTCGCGAGCCAACCATCGGCGGAATGCTGAATGGTCACGCGCTCCTCCCAGTCGTCTCCATGGACTGTGACAGCCGTGGTTCCGGAGAGGCGCCAGGGGCCGATCGCTGACCAGGCATCGGTCGATTCGGAAGTGGATCGATCGATGAGAAACGCGACTGCCGCGATCGGCGCCAGCGGATGATGCGGAATGGATGGGAGGACCGATGCCGCCGTAGCTGTCGTCGCAACGCCGGCTAGCACCGACGGATCATCCAATAGGTTGAATAGCCACGGCACGTTGGTGGCCGGACCGGCGACGGAGGTATCGAGCAATCCCAGCCGGAGTGCGGATAGGGCAGCCGATCGTTCCGATCCATGCGCGCAGATTTTGGCGAGCATGGCGTCATACGATGTGGGAACGACGTCTCCGGACCCGTAGCCGGCGTCCACTCGAATGTCCGGTCGGTTCGGCCATGAGACGACCGGCAGTTTTCCGACTGTGGGGATAAACCCGGAGAACGGATCTTCCGCGTACACCCGGGCCTCGATTGCGTGACCACGCGGCTCCGGTGTCCTGTCCAGCGGAACCGAACGGTCAGATGAGATCAGCAATTGCCATTCGACGAGGTCGACGCCGGTGACCAGCTCTGTCACCGGATGCTCGACCTGAATGCGGGGGTTCACTTCGAGAAACGCGATCTCGCCTGAGCCATCAAGCAGAAATTCAACCGTGGCGATACCGTGGAGTCCCGTTTCCTCCGCGATCCGACGCGCGTACTCGTGCAGGTTGGCTCTGACCGAATCGTCGATGTTCGGCGCGGGAGCCTCCTCGATGACCTTCTGGTGGCGGCGCTGGATCGAGCAATCGCGGTCGCCGACGGCGATCGTTCGATCCCGATCGGCCGCGACCTGGACCTCGACATGTCGCGGCTCGATCATGGCTCGTTCGAGATAGATGACCGCACCGGCTCCCGACGAGGAACTCTCCCGGCGCGATGCCTGGACCGCGCCAATCAGGGCTGACTCATCGGCCACGAATCGCAGTCCGCGTCCTCCACCTGCCTCCGCCGGCTTGACCAGGAGCGGATAGCCGATCTCCCGCGCCGCTGAGACCCAATCGTCCGGCGAATCATTGATCGGAGGACTTGCGGGCAGGACGGGGACTCCCGCGCGAACTGCGGCAGCACGTGTCGCCAATTTGTCGCCGCAGAGCCGCAGCGTGTCGGCTGATGGACCGACGAACCGAATACCTGCCGCGTCGCACGCCTCCGCCAATGCTGGACGCTCGCTGAGGAAACCGTATCCCGGATGGAGGTAGTCCGCGCTAGCCCGTTTTGCCGCCGCGATCACGAGCTCGACATCGAGTTCCGATCCGGCGGGGCCGACCCGTTCGATCAATCCAATTTGCCGGGCCGCGTATCCATTGAGATCAGGGTCGCCGAGCAATACGATCGGGATCGCACCAAGTCGCCGGCATGTGGCGGCGATCCGGACCGCGATCTCGCCGCGGTTAGCGATTGCGATGCGTTTGCCGGCAACCGGAGAAGACTCAGTCATCGCTCAGATCCGCAGGACGCCGTAGTCGGTCGAGGGAATTGGCGCGTTGAGTGTCGTTTCGAGGGCGAGACCGAGCACCTGGCGGGTCTTGCGCGGATCGATAATCCCATCGTCCCAGAGCCGCGCGGTGGCGAAGTAAGGACTCGCTTCTTCCTCGTAGCGCGACTCGACGCTCTTTCGTATTTCGGCCAAGCGATGATCGTCGATTTCCTCACCCCTGGCGCGTGCGCTCTGCCGCTGGATCTCGGTGAGGACACCGGCAGCCTGCTCTCCTCCCATCACCGATATGCGATGCGACGGCCAGGAGAAGACGAAGCGCGGGTCGTAGGCGCGCCCGCACATGGCGTAATTGCCCGCGCCATAGCTCGCGCCGATCATCACCGTCAACTTCGGTACCTGCGCGACTGCGACGGCGGCGACCATCTTGGCGCCATCCCGGGCAACGCCTTCCCGCTCGTATTTGCTGCCGACAATGAAGCCGGTGATGTTCTGAAAGAAGAGGATCGGAATCTTCTGCTGCGAGCAAAGCATGACGAAATGCGCGCCCTTGCGAGCGGAATCGGGAAAGAGCACGCCGTTGTTGGCCAACACGCCGACCGGGATCCCATAGAGATGGCCAAACCCACAGACGAGCGTCTGACCATACTCCGGCTTGAATTCGCGGAGTTGGCTGCCATCGAGAACGCGGCGAAGTACCTGCCGCACGTCATACGGATAGCGAGGATCCGGTGGGACGAGGGAGAGCAGATCATCCGGGTTCTCGTCCGGCTCACGGATCGGGCTTCGGTCCCAGGGCAAGGGCGGCCGCGTGGGCCGGGGCTCCCGCATCAAGTCCCTCGCCAGTGAGAGCGCTGAGGATTCGTCCTCCGCGACATAATCCACGACGCCGCTGATTCGACCGTGGACATCGGCCCCGCCCAAATCCTCGGCGCTGACTTCCTCGCCTGTGGCCGCCTTTACGAGGGGCGGACCGGCAAGAAAGATCGTGCCTGCGCCCCGCACGATCACCGCCTCGTCGGACATAGCCGGAACATACGCTCCGCCAGCCGTGCACGAGCCAAGCACCGCGGCAAC